>NZ_JANAVN010000010.1:0-264709 GCF_024213565.1 Paenibacillus sp. Lou8.1 | reverse complement strand
TGACGTAACCCCATCGTACCGAGGCGCTCGTTTTTGTGCAAAGACCAGATTATTCGTTTTACAGGAATTCTAACGGGAAACGTTAGTTCAATGAAACAACGACAGTCTAGGACTTTATTTTCCCCGTCCTCGCCTACCGTTGTTTCTTTTGTGGCCTTATACCAGTTCCACCTAGAAATATCCGTCTGTAAGCAGTTCTTCAACTAAAAATCCCCGCCGACCAATTAAGGTTAGCGGGGATTGCTGTACTGACGTTTAGGAACCTCCAACTTGCACAAGGATTTAGATACCAGGTACAGTCATGAAAACTAAAAAGCTACTCGCAACAATTAACAGTCCTACACCTTTTCAATTAGATTGGAGAACTCTGTTTTGATTTCAGGAGTCGCATAGACTTGGAAACGCATAAACAGGCCAATACAATTTATAAAGTAAGTCTCATTATTTATTATATGTGACTTTACCATTGTAAATAACAATTGTTTTAAAAAAACACTGTACCTTTCTCTGTTTAAATAATAGTAGGCCATTTCGTAACCAAACCATGCAATGTAGTCGGGTACTACTTGTTGGCTGTACATATCAGTAGATGTCGGGAGTTGAGTAACGGCATCAATGTCTTTTTTAAACCTTGAAAGTACATCATCAACATCCAAATTATATTGATTAGCAGCTATCATAACGTTTAACAGCATTGAAAGTTTCTCACCTTCCATGGTATCTGCTGTTTCGGCTATGTATTCAACATATGAAAAAGGATGCTAATGAGAAAATAAGAATTCACTTTGCAGATATATTGAACTTCAATTTCACGAAAGATCATCTCCCTTTGCAAGAAATGTGATTTTTTCGTGATTTAATGAAGAAAGGCTCCCTCTCGGGAGCCTTTTAAATAGCGGTATTACAGGGTTTTTGGACCCTTTGTTACATCATGCCGCCCATACCACCCATGCCGCCCATGTCAGGCATTGCAGCCTTTTCTGGTTCTGGCTTGTCAGCGATAACCGCTTCGGTAGTCAGGAACATTGCTGCTACGGAAGCAGCGTTTTGCAAAGCATAACGAGTTACTTTCGCAGGGTCCACGATACCAGCTTCGATCATGTTTACCCAGTCGCCAGTAGCTGCGTTAAAGCCTACGCCAACTTCTTCGCGTTTCAGACGCTCAACAATTACAGAGCCTTCTTCACCTGCGTTAGCAGCAATGGTGCGGATTGGAGCTTCCAGAGCGCGCAACACGATGTTCACGCCTGTTTGCTCGTCGCCTTGCAGTTCAACAGCTGCAACTGCTTTGTATACGTTCAGGAGCGCTACACCACCACCGGATACGATACCTTCTTCAACCGCAGCACGGGTTGCGTTCAGGGCATCTTCGATGCGCAGTTTGCGTTCTTTCAATTCTGTTTCAGTTGCCGCACCGACTTTGATGACTGCTACGCCGCCGGACAATTTAGCCAGACGCTCTTGCAGTTTCTCTTTGTCGAACTCGGAAGTAGTTTCTTCCAGTTGCGTGCGGATTTGGCTAACACGAGCGTCGATGTCGGCTTTGTTTCCAGCACCGTCAACCACAATCGTATTTTCTTTAGTGATACGCACTTGACGTGCTGTACCCAGTTGGTCTACGGAAGCGGTTTTCAGGTCCAGACCCAGTTCTTCTGTAATCACTTGACCGCCTGTAAGGGCAGCGATATCTTGCAGCATTGCTTTACGACGGTCACCAAAGCCTGGAGCTTTAACAGCTACAGCGTTGAATGTACCACGCAGTTTGTTAACAACGAGCATAGCCAGTGCTTCGCCTTCGATGTCTTCAGCGATCAGAACGAGTGGCTTGCCTTGTTGTACAATTTTTTCAAGCAATGGCAGGATTTCTTGTGTGTTTGTGATTTTTTTGTCTGTGATCAGGATATACGGATTGTCCAGTACAGCTTCCATTTTGTCCGTATCTGTAATCATGTACGGGGAAATGTAGCCACGGTCAAATTGCATACCTTCAACCACTTCCAGCTCTGTTGCAAAACCGCGGGATTCTTCAACAGTGATTACACCGTCTTTGCCCACTTTTTCCATAGCTTCAGCGATCAGTTCGCCTACTTCGTCATCAGCAGCGGAAATACCAGCTACTTGAGCAATGGATTGTTTGCTTTCGATTGGTTTGGAGATGGCTTGCAGTTCAGCGACAGCCGCTTTAACCGCTTTGTCGATCCCTTTACGGATACCGATTGGGCTTGCACCAGCAGTTACGTTTTTCAGGCCTTCTGTGATAAGGGCTTGAGCCAAAACAGTAGCAGTAGTCGTACCATCACCAGCTACATCGTTCGTTTTGGTTGCTACTTCTTTAACCAGTTGAGCGCCCATGTTTTCGAACGCGTCTTCCAGCTCGATTTCTTTTGCAATCGTTACACCGTCATTGGTGATGAGCGGGCTACCGAATTTTTTCTCCAGTACAACGTTACGGCCTTTCGGTCCGAGTGTTACTTTAACAGCATTAGCCAATGCGTCAACCCCACGCAACATAGAGCGACGAGCGTCTTCACTGAATTTAATATCTTTAGCCATTTGTGATAAACCTCCCTATGGATTATGAATGATTTGTTTCAATTCCTATATTCAGGTCTTGTCCGGGTTCCGGTTAACCGATGATCGCGTGGATATCGCTTTCTTTCATAATCAAATATTCTTTACCTTCATATTTGATTTCCGTTCCAGCGTATTTAGAGAAAATGACACGGTCGCCTTCTTTTACTTCCAGAGGAATACGGGCACCGTCTTTCAATGCGCCTGCGCCAACCGCGATAATTTTGCCTTCTTGCGGCTTTTCCTTGGCAGAGTCAGGAAGTACGATCCCGAAGGAAGTCGTTGTCTCTTGCTCAATTGCTTCCACCAATACGCGTTCACCCAAAGGTTTGATCATGAAAAAATAGCCTCCTTATTAAGTGTTTTATCCTGTAATTTGGTTGTTATGTTGTATGTATTAGCACTCGACAGTCGTCAGTGCTAACAACCAACTTTATGATACTCAACTTGGGATTGAATTTCAAGTCCCTAATGTATTTTTTATGGGAATTTTTATGGACAGCCCTTCCCGATTATATCCATCTATCTGAAAAATAACCGTTAACTCAAGGCTAATGGTTATTTTTAAGGCAGCTAAGCTGCTGCTGTTATGCTCTATAAATAGTCATGATATACAAATGCTATTCATCATCTGCAAGACATGTAGCGCGGACCCGAATAAATTGTTTACTGAGCCATCCAGGTCCTGCCTTATTATTCTGAAGCTACACGCAATTGGGCCTCACGTTCCTCCTGTGCACGCAGCTGCCTGCGGTACACGACCGAAGACAAATACACGCTCACTTCATACAGCACCAGCAACGGAATCGCCACCAAAAAATCGGAAATAAAGTCCGGCGGGGTAATGACAACCGCAACGAACACAAGCAGAAAATAAGAAATCTTCCGCCACTTGCGAAGCCGCATTGGTGTTAAAACATGAATCCCCGTCAGAAACATGATAAGCAGGGGGAGCTCAAACAGCAGCGCTACAGGTAGTACAATATTAAACATAAAGGTGAAATATTGTGCGATCCCGTACGTTTCCTGTAATCCCATACTTTTGGTGACCGACGATGTAAACTGAATTGCCATCGGGAAAATAATGAAATAAGCAAAAGCTGTCCCAATGATGAACAAAAGCAGCACATAAGGCACATACCGCAAAGTCGCACTTCGTTCTTGTGGTCTTAAGCCCGGGCTGACAAACTTCCACAGTTGGTAGCAAGCAAACGGTAGCGCCACCGCAATCCCGATGATCATGGCGATCTTCATGTAGATACCGATCCCGTCCCAAAAGGAAAACGCGTTTAACTGAAAAGCTTGCGCCGAACCGGAGCGAATAAGCCAGTCATAGACAGAACCCGCTGCGAACAGACCACCAGCCAGTGCCAATACAAATACAATTAGCACATAGATAATTCTGCGGCGAAGCTCTCCCAGATGTTCCATTAGCGGCATTTCATGCTCTGATGGGGTCAAGTCCACTCCTCCTTTCTGAACGGAACGCAGCAGCGCCTCCTAAAAAATAAAGCCCTTCACTGAAGAAGAGGCTTTTGTTTATTGTACAAGCATCAAGAATCGATCACTAAATCTATGACAAGCGTTTTTCCTCAGGCTGAGGTTGAACTTCTGAAGACGTCGTCTGTGATGCTTTGACCACACTATCTTTGCTGTCTTTACGCTCAGTCCGTTCATCTTCTGATAAAATATCGCGTGCCCCGTTTTTAAACTCACGGAATGTACGCCCTACAGCTCGACCCAGCTCAGGCAGCTTGTTCGGACCAAATAACAGCAGCGCCAGAATGATCAACAAAATATAACCCGGTGCTCCAATATTGGGCATGTGTAGTAATCCTCCTTATGTTGACGGACAAAATAACAATCTTTGTCCGTATACGGCCTTATAAATTCTTATAGGTATCATACCACACACGATGTGCTGCCTTCTACCGGAACTGGCCTGTCACCATAAGTAGCGCTTCTGGAAGTTGGTCCATTATCGCTGCCAAATTTTCATGCACACCTTTGGGCGTTCCTGGTAAATTGACGATCAGTGTACGTCCGCGTATTCCTACGATTCCACGGAATAGCATAGCCGCTGGATTTTTCTGCATCACGATCATTCTCATGGCTTCCGCCATGCCTGGCACTTCCCGTTCCACAACCCGCCTAGTCGCCTCCGGTGTCACATCACGGATCGCCAGCTCGGTTCCACCCGTAGTTAGTACCAGGTCTGCATGAAAATAATCGGTCATTTCGATTAAAGCTGCAATAATTTCATCCGGTTCATCGGGAACGATCCGGTATTCCACAATCTCTCCGCCCAGTTCTTCTTCGATGAGTTCCCGGATGACCTGTGCGCTTGTATCCTCACGCTCTCCCCTTGCCCCTTTATCACTGGCTGTTAGGATCGCCGTTTTCCACACCATAAGATCACCCTTCTCCTATCATGAAAGAATACTTTCTCTTCTGAAAATCAGAAACAGCCACGCTGCATCCTCCATCACATCACAGTACCCTCTCGGCGACAATGTTGTCTATGTCAAGGTTCCCGGTGGTCCTCCCTTTGAAAATCCCCATGCTTGCCACCTGTTTTGGATTGCAGCATGGTAGGGCCGATGATCATATCTTTTTGCAGCGCCTTGCACATATCATACACGGTTAACGCTGCGGCTGAAGCCGCTGTCAAAGCTTCCATTTCTACACCTGTCTTACCTTCGGTCTTCACTTCAACTTCAATATGAAGCACATCATGTCCATTATCGGAAAAAGTAATGTTCACGCCTGTCAGGGCCAGTGGATGACACATCGGTATCCAGTCTGACGTTTTTTTCGCGCCTTGAATCCCTGCGACCTGGGCCACAGCAAGAACATCACCCTTGCCGATTCTTCCTTCTTTTACAGCCGTCAATGTAGCCGGATTCATCGTAATCTGAGTCACGGCAACTGCTGTACGAATCGTAGACGTTTTACCCGAAATATCTACCATCCGAGCCCGTCCCTGTTCGTTAAAATGAGTAAAGGAATCCACGACTCCCTCACAGCTCCTTTCACATACCCAACTTTACTTCATTCATCATTTGTCAATAATCACAATCTAAGCGTCCATCCAGAGTAAACAGCACGTCCACTCGCAAATCCCTTGGCTCCATGGGCACCTGTGTTAGCAATTGTCCCGGCAACAGCAGCGAGACATAAAGCGGACCTACATGGCTGTTGTTACGCTTCTCTGCCTCTACCTGTACGGTAAAGCGGTCATAATAGCCTCCGCCGTAGCCGATCCTGCCCCCACGGCGATCAAAGGCCAAGCCGGGCACAACAACCCAGTCAATTCCCGTCCACATTTCAGGCGACCATTCCTTGCATGTCAAAGCAGGCTCAGGGATGTTCCAGATGCCGGGTACAATATCTCCGTACTGATCCATCTCCCTCACCTCCATAGTCCGAGTTACCGGATCCACTCTTGGGGCTAGGACACGATCTCCCTGTGACCAGCAATGCTCAATGAGGGGAGTCGTCGAAATCTCGCTGCCAAAAGAGAGATAACTAAATAAGGTTAGCTTATCTCCGTTTCTGTCTATTCTAAGCTGCTCCCATGCCTCGATTGCATGCCGACAGGCCACAGCCGATGCCTTCTGCCTTGTCAGCGGGTCCATGGAGTCACGCGCTTCCCGTTGCTGCAAACGCAGCGCGTTCTTCACATTACAGACATCCATCACATCCGCCCTCCCGCACAATCGTCGATAATCTTTAAAACGTTACTATTGTCCCATTTGTCAGTAAGTGCTGTACGTTGCAAGTTTTTTTCATTCTTTTTCACTTCTCGTTTAAGTTTATCATTGTTTATACAAATTGACTACACGCGGCTCAAGGGTTTACAGGGTGAAAGCAGTGCAATAGTGGGTAATTTCATGTAAACTGGAAGGAAGGTACCTGTGAAAAAAGCAGGTAGAACTGTGCAAAATGTAATGGAGGAACGATACGCTATGCTATTGCAAGTAACCGGAATTACTAAATCTTATGGAATTGAGCCCGTTCTGGACGGGATTAACCTTCAAATATTGGAACGTGAACGTATTGGACTCGTAGGTGTGAACGGTGCAGGCAAATCGACCCTGCTCAAAATCATTGCTGGTGAAATATCCTATGACAGTGGACAAATTTTCAAGGCGAAGGAGACCAGCATCGGTTATCTGGCGCAAAACAGCGGCTTGAATTCTGACCGTTCTATCTGGGGGGAAATGATGCTGGTGTTCACTCCCCTGATTGAAGCGGAACGGGAACTGCGGCAAATGGAACAGGACATCGCTGACCTGGCCAATGCTCAAAACGAAAAACGCTACGCAGATCTGCTGGAACGCTATGCACGTCGTTCAGACTGGTTCAAGGATCACGGTGGTTATGAAATGGAGACCCGTATTCGCAGCGTGCTGCACGGTATGGGCTTTGGTTCATTTGCACCTGAGACGCCCGTAGCTACTCTGAGCGGAGGACAGAAAACTCGGCTTGCGCTAGCGCGCATCCTACTGCTCGCACCAGATGTCCTTATGCTCGATGAGCCTACCAACTATCTGGATATTCAAACACTGACTTGGTTGGAGGATTATTTGCGCGGCTACTCCGGTTCTCTGCTGGTTGTATCACATGACCGTTATTTCCTGGACCGACTGGTAACGACGATTATTGAAATTGAACGCCATCGTTCTACTCGATATACAGGCAACTACAGCCGCTACATGGAGCTGAAGGCTGCCGAGTACGAAACGAATCTGAAGCATTACGAAAAGCAGCAAGGAGAAATTGCCCGTTTAGAAGCATTCGTACAACGCAATATCGTGCGGGCTTCCACGACCAAACGCGCTCAAAGTCGGCGCAAGCAGCTAGATAAAATGGAGCGTATGGATCGGCCCATGGGAGACTTGAAAAAGGCTCATTTTTCCTTTGAAACAGCCCATATGTCAGGTAAGGAAGTACTGGAGGTACGTGACCTCTCTGTGGGGTATGAAGGTAAAAAGCCTTTATTCCAGCATGCATCGTTCGACTTAAAACGTGGAGATACCGTGGCACTGATTGGTCCGAACGGGATCGGAAAATCGACGTTGCTCAAATGTCTGACCGGATCACTTAAACCTGCTGCTGGCTCCATCCACTGGGGTACGAAAATCAAAATCGGCCTGTATGACCAGGAGCAGACGAACCTGAACCCCGCCAATACCGTACTGGAGGAGTTGTGGAGCGAGTACCCTCATATGGAAGAAGCACGTATTCGTACAGTGCTGGGTAATTTCCTGTTTAGCGGTGACGATGTACTTAAAAAGGTAGCTGCATTAAGCGGAGGGGAAAAAGCCCGTGTATCTCTGGCCAAGCTCATGCTGCGCGAAGCCAACGTGTTAATTCTAGATGAGCCTACCAACCATCTGGATCTGTTTAGCAAGGAAGTGCTGGAAGCGGCTTTGATGGACTATGACGGTACGCTGTTGTTCATTTCCCATGACCGTTATTTCCTGAACAAAATGGCGGAACGTGTCATCGAGCTTCATCCTGGGGGGATAGAACATTTCCTGGGGAATTATGATGACTATGTAGCCAAAAAGCAGGAGTTAGAGGAAATTGCGCAGGAAGCTCTGGAGGCAAATCAGGCCACACGCGGCAAAACATCGGCTACCTCTGCATCCGTGACAGACGAGACCACATCCAAATCACGCGCCGCCACCTATGCGGCAGACAAACAAGCCAAAAGCGAGGAACGTAGCCGTCAACGCAAGCTGGAGGCATTGGAAAACCAGATCAAAACGCTGGAAGAACAAATTTTAGGGCTGGAGGAACAAATGACCCTGCCTGAGATTTATCAGGATTACACAGCGCTTCAGAATATTCAGGCACAACTCGACACCCATAAACAGGAATTGACTGAAACCTATACCTCTTGGGAAGAGCTGTTAGAAGAATAAAAACTACTGCATAAAATCTTAGCCTTAAAAATTTCACATTTTCCTCTTCTATATTTTTGTACACAAGATTATCCACAGCTTATGTGTATGAATGAGATTAAAAAATGGCCTTTTGGGCCATTTTTTTATTGATAAAAAGCCATTTTCAAATGAAAACCAAATTTATCCACCTTTTTATCCACATTATCCACAGATTTCACAAGAACTAAAGGTGTTACATATCCCCCAACTTGCTATCTCCAAAAAGTCTTAGCCTGCTTGCTTCGGACCCGGTTATCCACATTCGAAGCGGTATATGTGGATAACTTTGTTCACAACTTGACAAATCACATCATTATTCGGGCAATATCAAAATTCCAGATTTTTTTGATGGATCATGAAAAATCGTGAACAATTGTGACGAATAATGCGAGTGAATGAGAGGCTGCCTTTCATTTGCTCAAACTCCTGTATTTTATCCTCTTGAATTTATATTTTTATGATAGTTTTGGAGCGGACAAAAAAGACACGACTCAACTGTGCCGTGTCTTGCTCATTCTTCTTCAATTAAGTTTGGACAGACCATTCTTCCAGAGACAGCCCTGGATCAGCCTTCATATCCAATGAGGTAAATTCCCCGCGCTTCCATTTGGCGTAGGCCGCAGCGCCGATCATCGCTGCATTATCTGTGCAATATTTCATCGATGGTACAAGCAGCTCGATTCCTTCGCGCTCACAGCGCTCCCGCAATGCTGTACGCAGTCCGCGATTAGCAGCCACACCGCCACAAAGCAGAAGCTGCTTCGCACCGTATTCACGCATGGCACGAATCGCCTTTTCCACCAGCACCTCGACGACCGACTCTTGAAAGCCTCTTGCGATCGCTCCCACATGAACGGTTTCTCCGCGCATTTTCGTCTGGTTAATTACATTCAGCACCGCAGATTTCAAACCGCTAAAGCTAAAATCATAAGAATCCGGCTCCAGCCATGCACGCGGCAAAGTAACCACTTCCTCCGATTCATGAGCCACACGATCCACATGCGGGCCACCCGGATACGGAAACCCAATCGCTCTCGCTACTTTGTCGTAGGCTTCCCCAACCGCATCATCTCTTGTACGACCAATGAGTTGAAAATGACCTTCGGACTCCATCAGCACCAGCTCTGTATGTCCTCCTGACACAACGAGAGCAATGCACGGATATACGATATCATGCTCCAGCTGATTGGCATAAATATGTCCCGCGATATGATGCGTCCCGATTAATGGCTTGCCGAACGCCAAGGCAGCACTCTTGGCAGCGACAATTCCAACCAACAATGCGCCAACCAGTCCTGGTCCTTGTGTCACGGCAACCGCCGAAATCTCACGAGGGGTAATTCCCGATGTTTGCATGGCCTCGTCCAGCATGTAGGTGATGCTCTCCACATGTTTGCGTGAAGCTACCTCTGGCACAACACCACCAAAGGCTTTGTGTGTTTCAATCTGACTGGAAATCAAATTTGAGAGCACCTCTGTACCATTTTTCACGACGGAAACAGCCGTCTCATCACAACTCGTTTCCACTGCCAGTATATAGCAAGGCTCGCCGGAGGCGGAGCCTGTACCTGCTTTTTCCTCTTGCGTCATTGCTTCTGCACGCTTCCTTCCTGTTCACCGGATGCCCCATGCGCGGGAAGATCCGCCCACATGATCACGGCATCCTCGTTATTATCCGAATAATAGCCTTTGCGCACACCTGCGGGCTTAAAGCCTTTTTTCTCATACAAGCCCTGAGCGATCCGGTTCGTTACCCGCACCTCCAGCGTCATACGTTCCATCCCTAAATAAGAGGCCGTCTGCATCAGCTCATCCAACAGCTTGTCCCCAAGCTTGCGTCCGCGATAAGCCTCACGAATCGCAATATTCGTAATATGGGCCTCATCCATAATCGTCCACATGCCTGCGTAACCAATGGCTCGTCCGTCTAGTTCCATAATCATATATTTAGCGAAATGATTCATCGTCAGCTCATTGCGGAATGCTTCCTCCGTCCACGGCAGCGTGAACGCTTCACGCTCAATCTCCAGCACATCGGGAATATCATCCAGTTGCATCAAGCGAAACTCAAGTTTCTCTTCCCGCTGTATGTTCTTTGCCATGTTGTTCACCGCTCTCTTCAGCGCTGACGAAGCAGATTGGCTTCCGCCTCCGCCAGCTGGGTATAATTAGGAACCAGCGTATGTAGCTCGTCATGTTCTTGACGAAGCAGCTTATCCGCCCCAAGGCGGCCAACCCATCTTCCCTCCAGCTCATAAGGTACGATACGCAGCTCGCTCCAAGCACGCAGGCGCTCGGCTGTTTCGGCGTGAACCGCCGTTTCACCGACTAGCCAAATGACCGGAGGACGCTCTTCAGAAGGCAAAGCCTCCAGCCGTTGCAGCAGATCATCGGTCCAAGCAGTCATCAAGCGAATTGCATCTGGCTCCAGCCGTTGAGGGCTCTCGGTGTCGTCAACTGTATTCACGCCGAACAGCCCCGTGTAAACCTGACCACGGCGCGCATCCAGCACAGGCACAATCCAGTCTGCTGCCTGCGCTCCGGATGAACCGTTATTCACAGACTCATTTTTATCTTCTTGTCCCTTCATCTCGATACCACGATTCCAACCACCCCACGCCAAAGCGTGCAAAGTGGATATGGACGTCACCGGGATACCCCAGGCCCAAGCGAGTGTTTTGGCTGCGGTCACCGCAATCCGGATACCGGTATAAGACCCCGGTCCAACACCAACTGCAATACCATCTACATCATCTCGTGTCAGCCCTTCTTCATTCAGCAGTCGTTCCAGCTCGGTAATCACATGCACGGAGTGATTACGTTCGCCATAGACGTTGCTTTCTCCCAGCAATTCTCTTCCGTTCATCAGAGCGGCCGCCATCACGGTCGTCGCTGTATCTAACGTCAAAAACCGCTCACGCGGCTTTACATTCACATCTGTATGCTCTCTTTGCATGGTTCAAACTCCATTCTCCCGCAAACTGCGGCACCATTGTTCATAAGGCTCGCCGTACCCGGTCAGGTGAATCAAGCGCTCCCCCACATCCGTTGTTTCTATATACAGGTGAAGCCGCTGCTCCGGCAATATATCCGGTATAATACTACCCCATTCCACCAGACATACTCCTGTCCCGTAAAAATATTCGTCCAGCCCGAGATCCTCCGCCTCGTCCTGGGAAATCCGGTACACATCCATATGATACAAAGGCAATCGGCCCTCGTACTCCTTAATGAGGGTAAAGGTTGGACTATTTACGATGCCCGGCACACCTAAATGGCCGGCAAAAGCTTTGGAAAAAGCAGTTTTGCCCGCTCCCAGATCTCCATCCAGCACAATCACCGTTCCGGGAACCGCTTTGGCTGCCAAAAAACCAGCCAATGACCCGGTCTGTGCCTCTGAGACAGAACGGAACGTAAACTGCTCCTGCGAAATTGTCATATATTTTAATCACCTTTCGTCCGAATCGGACCGTTCCAACTTGTTCTTTATTATATAGTTCACCTTATGTCGCCGCAAGGCATGAAGACATGCTATTGTAAGTTAGTGATACACACAGGGAGGGATTGAAACGATGGGGCAAACCGTTTTACTCATGATTGATGTTCAGCAGGCTATGTTCATGTATGATGAGAAGCTGTATCGTGAGCAGGAAGTTGTAGCGCATTTGCAGCAGCTTTTGGACAAAGCCAGAGCTACAGGTACACCGGTGATTTTTGTACAGCATACCGATGAAGCGGATGAGGATTTCCGAGAAAACAGTGTAGGCTGGGCCATCGCCGACGTAGTGCGTCCTCTTCCTCATGAACGAATTGTCCGTAAATCATCCTGGGACAGCTTCTACCAAACCGAATTGGGCCATGTACTGAAGGAACTGGGGGCCGATCAACTCGTAATCGCGGGGATGCAGACCGAGTTTTGCCTCGACACGACTTGCCGAAGCGCCTATAGTCTGGGATACCAGAACAACGTACTCGTATTGGATGCGCATAGTACATTTGATAGCAAGGTGCTAAGCGGTGAACAAATCGTAGCTCATCATAATGGTATGCTTGGCAATCGTTTTGTGCGTTTACTTGCGACAGAAGATGTACATTTTTCGTGAGTTGTTGAAGTTTAATGTTCCAAGCCGATTGCTTTCAAGCAAGTCGGCTTCTTTTTTTGTTCATGCGAAAAAAGCGCACTTTCGGGTGACACTGTTAACAAGAAGCGAGCTAGCACAATATAACGAAGATCATGAATATTGAAAGGCAAAGCCGTCTTCAGAAAATTCTGGAGGCTTTTTTTATTACCCAGCGATGAGTTAGATGATATTGCGAGGAAAACTTTCTCACGTATGGATTGCAACTTTCATTTTTAACATAAAATTCAATTAATGATCATGATTTTCAGAAAAATTAAGAAATTAACAGAAAACGTTAGAATGGCCTAATTATTGTGGAGTATATGGCCCTATAAACATCTGTACATAGATATGTGTAAATATTTGGACATTGAGCAAAATCTGCATTAGAACTATGATGAAAATGGTTTTAATTTCCAATGAGAGAAGGCGATCGAACCGTCACACTCACTGTCTTAGGCACCATGATATGCCCGCATGCAAATGTATCTTGCAGTCGCTGCTTCTCGTAGGTTAAGAGCGGAAATTACGAATTGAAGTGCAATCATGGATGTATTGTGTTTTGAACACAGCGAAAGGAATGTGAGTTTTTAATGAAAAAAGTAGCTTTAGTAAGCCCGTTGAGAACAGCGGTCGGCTCTTTTAACAAAACCCTTGCGCCTCTAAGCGCTTCCGAACTGGGGGCAACTGTGATGACAGCATGCCTTCAGCAAAGTAAATTAGAGCCTTCTTTGATTGATCAGATTTATTTGGGAAATGTTCTTCAGGCGGGCAATGGACAAAATCCTGCCAGACAGGCGGCATTAAAAGCCGGTATCCCTATTGATGTACCCGAAACAACGATAAACACGGTTTGCGGTTCAGGACTTCATGCCGTTGCTTTAGCTTACAATTCAATATTGGCTGAACAAGGCAACATCGTCTTGGCCGGAGGCATGGAGAGCATGTCGAATGCCCCTTACCTGCTAAGGAATGCAAGAAACGGCTACAAACTTGGCAACGGTGAGTTGGTAGACTCCCTAGTGGCCGACGGCCTTACGTGCCCGATCAACCATTACCATATGGGAATTACCGCAGAAAATGTTGCCGAGAAATATGGAATTTCAAGACTTGAACAGGACGAATTTGCCTATCAAAGCCAGCTAAAAGCCGTAGAAGCAAAAAACAAGAAGCTTTTTGAAGAGCAAATTGTTCCGGTCATGATCAAAACCAAAAAAGAAACTATTTCTTTCACAGAGGACGAACACATAAGAGGAAATACAACGCAAGAAAAACTTTCTCAATTAAAACCTGCATTTAAGGAGAACGGGACGGTTACCGCTGGAAATGCTTCAGGAATCAATGATGGCGCGGCGGCCGTGCTTGTAGTGTCGGAAGACAAATGCAAGGAACATGCATTAAAGCCATTGGCATATATCAAGGGATATTCACTTGTTGGCGTTGACCCTGCATATATGGGAATGGGGCCAGTGAAAGCCATTTCGACACTTCTTAAGCAGCAAGGTATATCCATCGATGCCATTGATCTTTTTGAAATTAATGAAGCGTTTGCCTCACAAGCATTAGCGGTAGTGAAAGAGCTAGGGGTCAGTCCGGAGAAGGTGAATGTCAATGGCGGCGCAATCGCGATCGGGCATCCTGTCGGTGCCAGCGGTGCTAGGATATTGACTACGTTGGTTCACGAAATGGTGCGAAGATCTTCACGCTACGGCATCGCCTCGTTATGCATCGGAACAGGAATGGGAATAGCCATGCTAGTTGAAAATGCGCTCATTTAAAGTGCGTGTTCAGGATGACTTTTAGAACTATCTCTTAAAAGGAAGGGAGATCGCTATGAATCAAAAAGATGTACTTTCACTCCAATCTATGCCTGCGGCTAGCGGCAGCTACGGGCGCCCACCATACCGCTTCATCAACCGGGAATTTTTTATCATTACCTATGAGACCGATCCTGCTGCGATTAGACAGGCGGTCCCAGAGCCTCTTGAGCCGGATGGAAGCAATACGGTCTCCTATGAATGGATCAAGATGCCCGATTCATCCGGTTTAGGATGCTATGAGGAAAGCGGTATTGTCATTCCATGTACTTTTCAAGGAGAACCCTGCAATTTTGTCGCCCAAATGTATTTGGATAACGCGCCTGCTATTCTGGGGGGACGCGAAGTCTGGGGATTTCCGAAAAAATGGGCAAAGCCTCGCCTGAGCGTGGAGGAAACGGAGACGCTGACGGGTACATTGCATTATAATCACGTCCTGGTGGCCACGGGAACTATGCCTTTCAAATATAACATTCTTGATGAAAAGGAAACGGCAAAAGCCATCGCAAAAACGCAAGTTAATTTAAAGCTAATTCCTGATGTTGACGGTACCCCCAAAATCGCTCAATTAGTAGCGTATAATCTCGAGAACATTACTGTAAAAGGCGCCTGGTCAGGGCCTGCCAGATTAAGCTTGATCCCCCATGTCAACGCTCCAGTGGCAGATTTGCCGGTTAAAGCTTATATTGGCGGGAAACATTTTATTGCTGATTTAACGCTTCCATATGGAAGCGTCCTCTACGACTATCTCCAATAAAGTTTGCTTTCCTAAAAATATATATATAAGGAGAAGGAACCATGAATAACAAAGTAATCTCCGCTGAAGAAGCAGTTAAGAAGGTCAAAGACGGAGACACGGTGATGGTCGGAGGTTTTCTGGCAGGAGGCTTTCCAGAGGACCTGGTTCGTGCGCTTGTCGACACCAATCCTGCCAGCAATCTTACGATTGTTTCCAATGACACAGGCACACCGGAATTATCTATCTATAAACTTGTAAAAAGCGGTAGAGTAAAGCGGATTTTTGCATCCTATATCGGCTCCAATCCAGAAACGGGAAGGCTCCTGATGACGAAAGAAGCTGAGGTCCAACTCTTCCCGCAAGGCACGCTCGCTGAAAAAATACGCGCAGGAGGAGCCGGTTTGGGCGGGGTTTTAACACCTGTAGGTGTAGGCACCGTTGTAGAGGAAGGAAAACAGAAAATCAAAATTGATGAAAAGGAATACTTGCTCGAACTGCCGCTCAAAGCCGATGTGGCATTAATTAGAGCCCATAAGGCTGATGAAGCGGGGAATCTTGTCATCAACGGTTCTTCACGTAACTTCAATATGGTTATGGCTACAGCGGCAGAGTATGTAGTTGCTCAGGTAGACGAATACGTAAAGACGGGTGAAATTGACCCCAATCATGTCAACGTTCCCGGAATATTTGTCGACGCAATTGTAAAGGTGGGTGAAAACGCATGAATAACAGAGAATTTATTGCTCGAAGAATAGCCCAGGAATTCAAAAATGGTGAAGTTGTCAACCTTGGTGTCGGATTGCCTACAATGGTAGTGGACTATATCCCCGAGGACATTCATATTATGCTGCAGGCGGAGAACGGAATCCTCGGTGTAGGCCCCAAAGCGGCTCAGGGAAAAGAAAGGCTCGATTGTATCGATTCAGGCGGAAACTACGTTACAACTATGGAAGGAGCATGCTTTTTTGACAGTGCACTTTCATTTTCCATCATCCGCGGAGGGCATGTGGATATCACCGTGCTGGGCGCCCTGGAGGTCGATGAGAAAGGCAACCTTGCAAGCTGGATGATCCCAGGGAAAAAGGTGCCAGGCATGGGGGGAGCCATGGATTTGGTGGTCGGAGCCAAGAGAGTGATTGTAGCCATGGAGCATGTGAACAAAAATGGAGCTCCGAAAATACTGGAACAATGTAAACTGCCCCTGACCGCTGTAAATGTTGTAAAGACCATAGTAACCGAAAAGGCTGTCATCGATGTTATTCCGGGTCAAGGGCTGATGCTAAAAGAAATTGCTCCGGGTTTGTCGGTGGAAGATGTTCAATTAGCAACAGAGGCTAAACTGATGGTTTCACCACATTTGAGAGCCATAGCAGTATAAAGGTCATCATAGAAAGGAACCAGCTGCACCTTCAAATTAACTTGTCTGGCGTTTAACATGCTCTCTCGACTGCATTTATTATTACAAATAAGGTTCGCTAATTGCTCATTGAGCAATTGCGAGCCTTTTTTTGTTGGAGTGGGACCTTTCAAGCAGCATTCTGCGATGAAAGACTACAGCTGTCCAAGATCTTTCTACAGCTATACCCCATACTATGGAAAAAAATCTGTTTTGGTGCTCCTCTTCTATTGTTCTTCCAGACGATCCACACGGACGGTTTGGGTATTGGTGGGTCTGCTACCTATCTGTACAGTGGCCATACCGTTCGCTTCGTCTACATGCTCAATCCAGATCGGTTTACCATCCAATTGTACGGCAATGGTATCGGGCGAATCATAAATAGCTTTTGCTCGTTCCACGTTCATGCTATTCTTCCCCTCCTGATTGTTGTTGTCTGCATTCATTCAGAAATATAGTTCACCTAGTCTTCATCTATAATCCGTTCAACATCTAATGAAGGGATGCTATGAGAAGGCGAAGTTGAAACTACAGCCTCCAAATCCACATGAGCCACAGCTATGGGAAAAGGCGGTTGGATTCCATGGGAAAGGGCAAACTCTGGCGGCAATGCATCCTGTTCTCCTCCGGCGGGTCCCCGAAAGGCGACATGGTTTTGACCTACACGATGCCTGATTTGCCGAGGAAAGGATTTTCCGGACATAAATTGTGTACCTCCTTTTGAATCGGATATGCCTTACTATGCACCAAAATTGTTGTAACCATGCGCAAGCAGAAGTAATTCTCAGCCTTCATTTGCACCTCATACAATCACTTGTACGAAGCATACTAAGTGAAAAATGGATATGCTCACAGCCGAGCGTTGGAATCGAAGGATACAAAATGAGGATTTAAGAAAAGGGGGACTGGCGTTATGCATACGGTCTGGAAAGGCGCAATCAGCTTCGGGCTGGTTCATGTGCCCGTTAAAATGTTTTCAGCGACGGAGGATAAGGACATTTCCATGCGTTATATTCATAAGGAGTGTGGAAGCCCACTTAGCTATGTACGAAAGTGTCCTGTTTGTGATAAGGAGGTTGAATGGGAGGAAATTGGAAAAGGCTACGAATATGAAAAAGGAAAATTTGTCATGTTCGACAAGGAGGAACTGGAGCAAGTTAGCGGACAAGCGGATAAAAATATTGTCATTTTGGATTTTGTGGATTTGCAGGAAATTGATCCGATTTACTTTCAGAAAACGTATTATTTATCCCCGGATCAAGCTGGCTCCAATGCGTATAAGCTGCTCATGAATGCGATGAAGGATACCGGGAAAATAGGGATTGCCCAAATCTCCATCCGCTCTAAAAGCAGTCTGGCGGCTATTCGGGTGTTGGATGAATGTTTGGCGGTGGAGACGATGTTTTACCCCGATGAAATTCGCCCCATTGCTCAAGTTCCTAACTTACCGGGGCAGGAGGAGGTTAAAGAGAAGGAGCTGACCATGGCAAAAATGCTGATCGAGCAGCTATCTACACCTTTTGATGCAGCAAAGTATACGGATCAGTACCGCGAGCGTCTGCTGGATCTCATTCAGCATAAAGTGGCTGGTGAAGAGGTGCGAATCGCCCCAACACAACCTCAGACCAACGTAGTAGATTTAATGGCCGCCCTTCAGGCCAGCATCGAGGCAGTGCAACCTGTCGTTACCGATCCCGGCCCTGCTGCGAAAAAACGTCCTGCGCGTAAACCAGCAGCCCCAACAGCACAGCAGGCTGTTGCAGGCGAGAACATCTCTCCGACTCCAGTCAAAAAGAAAAGAAGCACTGCCAAACGTAAAGAAACTTAAGCTGAGTTACAGAAAAGTCTGGCTAAGGGGTGGCGGTGAGACTGCTTTGATACGATAGTAGCTGACTGAACGCCCCCCGCTCCTCTTGTTCCAGTTGGCGGTAGTTCCCCTGCTGTATGACCTCGCCTTGATCCAGTACGACAATTTGATCTGCATGTCTGATGGTTGACAGGCGGTGAGCGATGACGATCAACGTCATTTGACCTTTCATCCGTTCCAGTGCTGCCTGAATTGCAGCTTCATGCTCACCATCCAGCGCACTTGTCGCTTCATCTAGTATAAGTACCGGAGGATGATGCAAGACAGCCCGTGCTAATACTAGCCGTTGACGTTCTCCTCCAGACAGACGAATCCCGCGATCTCCAATGACCGTGTCCAGCCCTTCGGGCAGTCTGGATACAAAGCTGTCTGCGGCTGCAAAATGTAACGCCTCCCATAGTTGCTGCTCACTAGCATCCTTATCTGCCAGCATCAAATTTTCGCGGACAGTCGCATGAAATAAAAATGGGTCTTGTGACACGTAGCCAAACGACTGCCGCCACTGGGGCAACAATTCGTCGTCCAGAACAAGCCCGTCTATTGTAATCCGCCCCCCAGTTGGACGTAAAAAACCCATCAGGACATCGACCATTGTACTTTTACCTGCTCCCGATTTCCCTACTATGGCTGTCATTCCCCGCGCGGGTATGAACAAATTGATACGATGCAGCGCAGGCTCTGCTGCACCATCGTAGCGATAACCCAGATGGCTGCATTCAATTCCATGACGAAGGGACAGGGGTTGCCGTACAGATGCAGATGATAGTTTGAATACCGATGGATCGGAGAAAGCTTCGCACTCCTGTTGCACCTTGGTGACACTTTCAAAAGCGGAGATCATAGACATGATGTATTCCAGACTCGCTTGAATAAGGGCAAATCGGGGCCATAAGCGGGAAAATATAAGAATCAGCACAATCAGTTTTTCAGATGTAACATGCAACCACTGCAACGATATAAATATGACACAAGCGACAAAAACAGCTGCCGCTGTACGATGAAAAAACTGTGTGGTCGCATTTTGCCGGACAAATTGGGTCGTATTATCCTCCATTCGTTGTGTCAGGGAGCGAAACCAATGGATATTCGCCGCTTCCAACAGATTGCTTTTAATATCTTTCATGCCGTTCATGTGATCCGTAATTCCAGCAAAATAAACCTGCGATAGCTCAGTCGTACGATCCCCTAATTGTTTGGCATTTCGAATGGAGCGGCGGAACACGACAAACAGCCCCAATCCACTCAGAAATACCAGTCCGGTTAAAGAGGGGGATAACCAAAAAGCCAGCGCAATCTGGATCAGCGTAAACATGACGGCTGTAGTCAGTTGAAGAAGCAAATTCGTTCCCTGACTGACACGCGCCAGCTCAGTCGTCATCACATGGCTAAAATCAGATTTACGCTGACGCAAATAAAAAGCCCACTGCGCCTTCATAAAGGAAGTGTACACGTCTACTCGCAGAGAACGCATAAAACGCTGCTGAATCCGCGAATTCAGGATGGATTGGTAACGCTGAAGCAAAGCCTGCCCTGTAAGCAGCACTACAAAAACCATCAACATCCCCGGCAACAGCCAGCTTTTAGGAATGAACGCCAAAAAATGATCCAATCCATCAGACAGAAATGGCATCCCTGAATGACCGACAAATACGCCGATGGCCGCCAGCATAGGAACAAGCATATAAATGCCAAAACCCTCCAGCAGGCTAACAATGATCATACATCCAATATTGAGAAATAACGCACCGCCGTTCACGCTATACAGCTTTGTCATATATAATCGCAGGTGAACCATAATGCACACTCCTTATCGAGTCAGTGCTTTGAAAATCGCCGCTTCAGCCAAAGAAATGGACGTAAAGGGATATACAAAAAATGCAGCTGGCGAGGCAGTGGAAAAACGGCCGAATCCCCCGTAGAAGGAAACAAACGGCTGATGAGGTAACTTAGTCTGTGTCTTGGCTCTTTTAAGGAAAGCAAGTAAGTGCGGCTGACCGGCTGATGGGCAGCCGCCGTGTTTCTGGTCATGACTTGGCTGGAGGCGGCAGCTGGAGTAATGGGGGCACAACTGGTAGCGGTGCTCATCGGGCTATAGTCGTCGTTACTGTCACCTTCTGTGATGCTAGTAACGCCAATGGTGGCAAGCATGGCTGCTTCGCCACAGGTACTACACAATGAAGGACCGCCATCCAGAGGGGCGGCCTCCGCTTGCTCCGCCAAAGCTCTGCTGCGCAGCAGCTCTGATGGAGCAAGCCTACCTGTACCCGACCCGTGGGCAATCGGGTATGGTGCGGGAACGCTGGCCTGCATGAAGGCCAGCGCGCTCAGCGCGAGCCTGTGCGCCTGCCGGGTAGCCGATACCGGACGCATCGGCTCTGGTATCGGCGTACCCAACAGCGCAGCGGCGAGCGCCCAGGCCTGCCCGCCAGCAGGCAGGCCCCCGTAGCGGCGCATCATCGGCAGTAGCGCCTCCCAATCGACAGCACATGCCGCAAGCCTGTCGATGTCAACCAGCCAGCGCAGCCTGAACCAGCCGTGACGCGCACCATGCGCACTCAAGTACAGAAATTGATGCTCGCTGCCAAGCGTATACATACAGGACGTCATCGCAGTCCTGTTGTCGGCAGGTGCCAACGGTACCATCCGACTGGCTCCTGTAGCTTTACCCATTTGCCGACAGCTCCACAGCTCGTCAAAAGAGGGTTCCCCACCCCCATCCGGGTGAAGACGCCAATGCAACTCTATCTCTACCCGCTTTTGCGGATGGAGGTAGGATGCATGATGGTCCTTCCATTTCCAACTGCCAAGGACACGCACTTCCCCGCTCTTGGACGCATATCCGGCTTCCTTCATCCAATGCTCAGCCTCATCCATATCGTCAGGGGCAATGAGTAAATCGATGTCCTTGGAGGTACGCAGAGAAACATCCCCGTACAATTGCTGCGCCAGAGCAGGACCCTTCAGCATAAGCACACGGATTCCATGAGCTATGAGCAGCCTGGTCAGACGCCCGGCTTCTGCTTGAAGATGGAGCATGCGAAGCGTGTTTCGATGATATTGCGCCTGAAGGTTTCGCAACAATTCTGCGGGAATGAACGGATGATTCAATGTTTTCAGTTGGAGATACACCGTAGGTACCACTCGATGGTGCTCGGTCAGACGTAAAAAGCGGACCCAATCCATCTCACGCAGCTGGGTAGCAGCAGTCTTATCCTGCGAATGAGAAAAGTCTTTCCCCAATAGAGAGAGTAACAACGTTAATTCCTGATCCTCATTCCAATTCGCAAGTTCCAAAACAGACTTGGTGGGCATGCATTCTTCTCCTTCGATTCTTTGGACTTCTTTTGTCTCATCGCCTTAAAGTAAAGAACTACCTTTATCTGCCATCTTTGTATTTGTATCCGTCACAGCACGTCTCCCGAATATCCCCACCACCGTAAATGCTTCCATCTCCCGTTTCCCCGTGACATAAATCGGTCCGCTACGTACCCATGCATGTGCGGCCAAGCGGCCAGCGGCATTTTTGGCTGTGCCCAGATACAGCGTGCAGTCCAGTTTTCTACGTCCCAGCAACGTCATCGCCGCAGCGGCTTGTACAAGACAACTACTGCGCCAAGGAGTATAACGGCTTGCCAGCTCCACAGCGTGCGAAATCTGCTGAATGGACTTCTCCTGCCCGACATCACACTGCCATGGAGTTTCTTCCATACATATGCCCCAAATCCTTGAGTAATCCCCAAAAGAACGACGCTGGCGCAGCCTCGCCCATCCCAGCTCCAGCCAAGCTTCCGGCAACAATCTCCTGACCTCTGGAGACAGGAGAAGAAGCCGTTGTATCCGCATATTATACCGACTCCCGTAGAAGCTTTAACAGTCCTTCCCGCTCCAACTCAGCCACAAAGGTATGTACCTGCTGTCTGCACTGTTCCTCGTCCACCTCATATTCGTTCGTCAGGACAGTTACGATATCGCCAAGTGAAGGACCGGATTCTGCCAGTTCCCAGATTCGTCCTCCTGTGAAGCCTAAGTTGTAATATTTACCAGTGTTAATACTCATCATCACTTTTTCCCCGTCCATATCACTGACGTAGACCTCTTCACCGTAAATGACGCGATACTGATCTTTAGCTGGATTAGTGGCTCCCATAACTCTTTTCCTCCTTACGAATGATATCAAGTACCCGTTGTACAACCTCGGACGCAGTAAAGACGGAACTATCCCTCAGCAGCCGCCAGCCCTCTACTTTACGAGCCATCCTAGCCGCTGTATCAAACGACCATTCACTCAAACCCATTCGCGGAATAATCACCCTACGATATGTATGTTGTAGTAATGTATGCAAGCACTCCAGAACGTTCAAGGGCTGTTCCGTAACTGCCACTAACTCCCCTTCGCGCATCAACGCACGGATTGGTGAATCTGCCACTAGCTCAAATACGCCTCCTAAGGGCAGCGGATCGTTAAAAAATTCATCTACGGCGGGTACGGCATATTTATTCAGCTCATCTGCAAGCATACGAAAATCTCTGTATTGTGGCATTACAGAATTGCCATCCGTTAGGGACCGTATGTGATTTATTGTGCGTGCATGCTTGTTCTCCCGTAAAGCCTCCAGTTGGAGCAAGCTATCCAACCCCAGCTTTTGCTGCGGATAAGCTGGATACACGATGGCTGAGGAAGCCGTAGCTTCTACAGCAATCACGTCATCACTAACCATCTGATAACCTGCCTGCCTAAAAGTAGCCGCCAGTGTCGATTTCCCCGTCCCCGATTCACCCACAAATGCGTAGGCCCTCCCCCCAATGACGACCGCACTTCCGTGAATAGGTAATATTCGTCTTTGCATCAGCAGAACACCCATGCACGTACCCAGTACAAATAGCCGCACGGTGTCAGGATCGGCCCCGGAGAATATGCTTACCTCGATTTCCTTGCCTTCCCTGACGGCATAAATGGCCGTGCCTGGTATTTGGAACATAAATCGTTCATCCAGCATCACAAAATTGGCCTGTTCCAGCTGACCACTCCATGCAGTCAAATCAGCCTGTCGAATGACTACATCCTCTACTGCTTCCGGTGCTGCCAGGAGCAGCTCAGGCAGATTCAGTTCACTGGCAATCCTGAGTCCAAAGGCTGTATATTTCGTCCAACTAACATTTGCACTCCTGTCATGCACGGTAGGACTCACTCCTCTGTCCTTAAAAATCCCGTCTTTATTTCTTGGGCAAAATCTCTAACCCGAAAGAAATAAAGACGGCTCTGTATTGAATACGAGTCCAATGGATTGTGCTATTTTCGTTCATTCAATCGTTATGGGCCGAGCTGACTGGCTTCCAGTCCAACATCGGCTGCATGTATAACCATCTATTAGCTTGGATTATAAATATCGGCATCGTGGTCGGACACCCAATCAATCTGTCTCCAGCCTTTCCCCGCCATGGTCTGGCTAATATCCAACACCTCTATCGTCGGTTCCTGCCATTCTTTTTTACTCATTTCATCACCTCCCCTCCAACGAATGACGAACTGTCCGGCCAGATCAATCTGAATCAGTTCAATCCACAGAGAAAACGGTACACGATCAGGCTATGCATTAGTAGTCGTATATTTGGATCAGACGCCTGTTCAGGGCGGGGGTGGCGAAGTTTCGCCATAGCCGTCTTTATTAACTCAATATTGAGATATTCAGCCGCTCGTAAATCATGACACATCAGTTGAAGCTCCCCCATAAACGTATCCCAGCAAGGAAGCATACGATGTAGCCAATCGGCAGGCTGCACGCCGCGTACCCGCTGGTTCAACCGAACATCATCAGGTAGATGATCACGCATGGCTTTACGAATGAGGGCACGGTCCCGACCGTTTTGCACATACTGCTCAAAAGGCACCGATAAGCAAAAACGAATTACCCGGCTGTCCCCGGTCGGATCACGTTCCCATAGGCCATAACGTAGTGAAAGTTTGGTCGCAACCACACCATTTTTGTTGGCAATCGCCAAATTTGAGAACTTCTCTTTTCTCGTCTGATCGGCATTTTTTATCCAACCTGTTCCGCTCAATACAGGAATATCTTCTACATGCATCCGTTTGGCAAACTCCGGGTGAATCAGGGAAGGAACGGGACTTCGATTGCTACGCCGCAACCATGAATGAGATTCAAGTGAAGTCGCTTTTTTCAACATTACGGGGAGTAGATGTGACATACGCCTGCCCGTAAGCTTGCTGTACCGCCACAATCCCTGAAAGGATTGCAACCAGTGCAAACGACGAAACTGCCGGGCATAATAGTCTAGTGCAGGGCCCCACGATACGGTAAAGTTGCCTCGTGCCCCGGTCAACAGTACACCGACATTGTGCTCCTGTGCTTTTTCGTAAAAACCTCTGATCCAGAAGGAGTTTTCAAAATATTTGTAGGGTGCTTCCATGAGTTCCAGCCAAATATCAATTTCTGAAAACGGACTTTTCCCCTCAAAATCCATATAATTCTCGTGAATGTTGCCCACATAGCGAGCCGTAGACTGAATATAGCCTCGTTCGTTCGCCAGCAATGTAGGCGGTGTCCAGTCTGTAAAATCTTGAACAGGCACATAGCTGTAGGCATGCAGCGGCTTTTGTTGCAAGTGCAGCGATGGTGCGGCAAAGCTGGCAACCGCTCCAGAATCCAGCCCTCCACTTAGGGCAGCCCCTACAGCGCGATGCGTCCGTAGTCGGGCAGTGACCGCTTGTGTGAACACCTCGCGGAAAGCTTCTATGTACTCGCCCCCTGTTTTGAGCCGCAGTGGCTCTACCTCATCCAGACATGCATATTTATGAAGGGTTCGCTTTCCCTCCTCCATCGTGAACCAATGTGCAGGAGGAAGCTGGTTGATATGCTTGTATGCGGTCGTTCCGATATCGACGGATTCCTGCATGGCTCGGATGGACAAAAATTCGGCCAGCCATGGCTCATACAATTCTTTTCGCAGAGAGGGCAGGGCCAAAAGCGGAGCGACTACCGTGCTAAACGCGAATCCTCGGTCATGCTGGTAGATGTACAACGTACGATTGCCTGTCATATCTCGAGCACCATATAATCGATGTTCCTTGGCATCCCAAATAACAAAGGCAAAATCACCTATCAGATAACCGGCTGCATCCACTCCCCATTTGTCATATGCCAGCAAAATCAGCTCGCTGTCCGTGATATCTTGTCGCCGTTCCTGCTCAACTCCCAGCCGTTCAAACAGCTCGGAACGGTTGTCAATAATTGCATCCGCTGTGATTGCCAAATCTCTTAGCTCATCATGGAAGGGAAGACGCTCATGAACAGATTCCGGGGTCACATGCTGGGCATGACAACCCAAAAAAATAGAGCCTTCACACCAAGCGCATACGCGGTCAGCGGGATATTTTCGCAGAGCTTGCATCATTTTCCCGCCTTCTTCGGTGCATACGGACTCATGCCCAAAGCTATAGATTCCGGCAATCGCACTCACGTTCTTCCCCCTTTTTCTTTTCCTATACTTGATAACACTACAGACGCCAAGCGCCCGAGCTTACGGGAAAAAAGGCTGCGATATCGGAGACCTTGATTTGGGCGTTGATAGCTTTGGAGCTGAGCTATAAGACGGTTTCGCTCCTCATAGCTATGTGCCAACCTGTTTTCCAGGGATTGAATCCGCCGATCGTTCACGATCTGGTCCACATGCATCCTTGCCGGATCTTGAGGTGCAGCATGACGGGTTGCATTTATCACGAGTTCTCTGTTATCTGCATCCTGTTCTTCCAGCATCCGATAAGCTACCTTCCATTCAAAGCCGCTTTGCTGGAGGAATTGTTGTGTACGTCGACTCAGCAACTCTATATCCGGCTCATCTTCAAAGCGGACTCCAGTCATCTGCTCAGCCTGCTCCAGCTCTTCCGCGTAACCAAGCTGCTTAAACATGCGGGACCCAATGCTTCTGCAATACAGCTCAATTTCCGTTTTACTCAACAAGTGTTGCCAGCTATGTACCGAATCTTGATGCGCCTGCTCATGCTCTCCTACGAAGGGATCACCCGCTCCCATACTATAAAAAAGACTGGATTTGGGCGTATCCGCAAAGTCCCCGTACTTTTCCATCCCCAGCTCGTACTTGATTCCCAGAAAATCGCACAGCTTCTCGATCTCCATCGTTGGATTGGATACGAGTTGTTCATACCTAAGCGGGTATGCAAGTGGATGAGGTGTAGCAAAATAATGAGCATAACGGAATAAACCAACCGTAATATCCGTCATTTTCATATTAAAATGCGGACCCCCCAGTTCCTCCAGCAGTTGAAAACGTCCATGCCGTAGCTGATTAACCTTTTTGAATGAGGCCACAATGGCCAAAGGATTCCGGATAAGCCACAGCCTGCGGGCAGCAGGGAATAAACGGTCTATAAATTCTAAAACCGTATAGTAACGCGGGGATTTGTCGATAAGCATATCTGCTGTTGTTCCTTGAAGCAGACCATTATATATTTCAAGTGCATACGAACGGGAGGCCTGCTCCAATACGTCGGGGGGGACCATACCTTCAAAAAATTGCCGAAGTATCCCTGTTCCTCCATATGGCCGTGCATGTGACTGAGGAAGATCATATAAACTGAGCAGAAACCACATTTCCTGCGTGGCAAACAGGCGGGAATGGTTTTGCAAAATGGCGGTAAGCAGCGAGCTTCCACTCCGAGGGACACTTAACAGGAATACCAGCCCTCCGCCTTGCTTTTCAATCAAGCAAACTCCTCCTCTACCTCTGCTCAAGACATTTTGATAGATACATATCGTATTTTTTATTATAAATTTATGATACATAATGTATCTTGTCAATCCCTTTGATGGATAAATTCAGCACTTCACGTTCATGTTAAACCATATGTAGATCTATGAGCTCAACAATCAGCCTGTAAATAAAGATTTCCTGCATATTAGCCAAAGGAGGATAGCACTATGGGACAAGCTGTTAAAGGTACAATTACCATTGAAGGTCAGGAAATTCCTATCACAAACCCAGATAAACCGCTGTGGCCTGAAGCAGGCGTGACTAAGGCGCTATATCTTCGCAAGCTCGCGGTATTGGCTCCCTTCCTGCTCAAATATTGCCATCATCGTCTGCTGACCGTCATCCGCTGGCCACATGGGATTCATGGTGATTTTTTTTACCAAAAAAATGCCCCACGTCCTCGCCCGGACTATATTGAAACCGCTCTGCATGACGGAATTGAATATATCGTGCTCGGCAAATTGCCACAACTTCTCTGGCTTGGTAATCAGGCTGCGTTGGAATTCCATCCCTCTCTGCATGAAACGGGAAGCAAGCTGCCCTGTGAATGGATGATTGATCTTGATCCATCCAGAGAGGTGGAGCCACGTATTATGGAGGCCGCCTCTATTGTCGGTGAAGTACTGGCTTCGCTTGGTTTGGATTCCGTCCCCAAAACATCCGGGGCTACAGGTGTACAAATTATCGTTCCGATCCGTACAGGCATAACCTTCGATGAACTTCGCAGCATCGGGCTATTAGTCGGGCAGTTTGTGACAGAAAAGCACCCGCATCTGTTCACACTCGAACGGTTAAAGAAGGATCGTGGAACAGCCATCTATTTTGATTACTTGCAGCATTATCAGGGGAAAACTCTGGCCGCTCCTTATACCCCGCGGGCACGCCCCGGTGCTACGGTCTCTACTCCGCTAACCTGGGAAGAGGTAAGGCAAGATGTATCACCACTTGACTACCATTTGCTGAATATTGAGGAACGACTAAACCAGGTAGGCGACTTGATCGACAAGGTTCCTCCCCAGCCCGTAGAAGACGTCCTCAAGCATATGCGCACCAAGGCACACCGAACCTGATCCATGCTTGGAAGAACAAAAAAGGGGACGAACCCCGCAGCCATTAGGCTGAGAAATTGTCCCCTTGCGCTAGTGTATTCCTTTTTTCTTAAAACGTCCGCCCTTCACATCGTGAATGTTACCGATCGCAACGAAAGCGTGCGGGTCCCAATCTTCAACGATGCTCTTCAGCTTCGCTTCCTCCAGTCGGGTAATGACGACGAAAATCACTTTCTTGCTTTCGCCCGTAAAGCCGCCTTCACCTTCCAGATAAGTGACGCCCCGTCCAAGACGGTCTGTCAGGGCATCCCCGATATCACGGTATTTTTCACTAATAATCCAGACCGATTTGGACTGATCCAGACCTTCAATCGTAATATCAATCATTTTCATGGCGATATAATAAGCAATCATGGAATACAGGGCATTTGGCCAACCGAACACAAAACCTGCACTTCCCAGAATGAAGATATTAACGAACAGTACGATCTCACCGACCGAAAAAGGAGTTTTTTCACTGACGAGAATAGCTACGATCTCTGTCCCATCCAGCGAGCCGCCGGACCGAATCACAAGACCCACCCCAACACCGAGAATAACGCCCCCAAAAATAGCGCCGAGCAGCGGTTCGCCAGGAGTCAATGCACTTACATTGTGAAGTAACGCGGTTCCGATGGACATAACGACGATACCGAATAATGTGGATAAAGCGAAGGTTTTACCGATTTGTTTGTAGCCGATAAGTAAAAATGGAAGGTTCAACAGGGTCAGGAAAATACCGAGCGGATAGCCAGTAATCTTGGAGGCCATGATGGAAATACCTGTAACGCCTCCGTCAATAACGCCGTTAGGAACCAGAAATATTTCCAATCCCACTGCCATCAAAGCGGCACCAACCACAATCATGGCTGCACGCTGAAACAGGCGTTTTACTTTGTTCTTCGGATTAGCTGGAATTTTGCTGATCTTGGTCAACTCTCCGGTCACATCTGTGATCTCAGACAGATTTTGGACTTCCTTGCTCACTACACTCATATATAAATCCCCCCGTTACAGTATGGTATATTGGACCGAAAAAGGGGCTGCTATCCGCAGTCCCCTCTCCTTTACCGCGCTTGTGTTATATGAATAGTATACCATAAAACTGCGATTTTGCGCAAAAAAGTTAGCAAAGAGCACATAAATCACAATAAAGCGGGATTATAGCGATAAAAACGGCGAAAATCGCCTTTAAAGGAGTGGAGAGAGCATGCGAGTTAGAATTTCAGCTATTTTCTGAGATCGAGGCCGTCTGCGGAACACGTTCAAATCAATGCGTGAGGAGTTGGAAATGTCCTCTACAAAATCTGCCGAAAGCCGTTCCAGCGCTGAATTAGCAAAAACTACAGCGGTCAACTCAAAATTATAGAAAAAGCTGCGCATGTCCATATTGGCGGTCCCGACCGAGCCGAGTAAATCATCGACAATCACCACTTTGGCGTGAATAAATCCTTTTCGATATTGGTAGAACTCCACCCCTGTCTCCAACAATTCTTGCACATAGGATAAAGACGCCAGATGAACCAGCTTCGAATCAGATTGGTAGGGAATAATAATTTTCACATCTACGCCACTGACTGCTGCCAGCTTGAGCGCCTCATGAATCCCCGGATCGGGAATAAAATACGGCGTCGTAATCCAAATCCGCTTTTTGGCAACCGTGAGCGCACCAAAACACATTTCCTGAATCGTATCCCATACCTGATCGGGACCACTGCTCAAAATCTGTACTTCCTCATCCCCGGTGCAGGTATGTGGAGGAAATAAATTCACATCCATCAATCTCTCCCCTGAGGCCAGCTTCCAGTCGCTAAGAAATGCATTTTGCAGAAAATAGACGCTATCTCCTTCAATCTGCAAATGCGTATCCCTCCAAAAACCCACTTTGGGGTATTTTCCGAGATAATCGTCGCCTATATTAATCCCACCCACAAATCCAATCATGCCGTCCACCACCACGATTTTCCTGTGATTGCGATAGTTGATCCGGCGATCCAACGTGGCGAAAAACGGAGGTAGAAAATAATGAAATTCCACTCCCGCCTCACTACAGGTACGAATAAAGGAATAAGGCAAATTGTAGCTTCCTACACCGTCCACAACGAATCGTACCTTTACTCCCTCACGTGCCTTGCGGATCATGACCTCTTGAAACTTTCTTCCGATTTCATCGGCCCGAAATATGTAAAACTCCACATGGATATGATGTTGGGCTTGTTCCATCGCTGTCAGCATAGCCTCGAAGGTTTCTTCACCGTTCGTCAGCACACGTGTGCGATTACATCCAGTCAACGGGTTTTCCGACATGCGAATTAACTGGTTAAACAGGCGCTCCTGATGCTTGAAATGAGGATTATGCATTTGCTCCACCTGTTCAATCACTTTGGATTGCGCCCACAGACGCTCGCGAAATTCACGAAACAGCTGCGATCCCCCTTTTCGGACCATTTTGCGCTTCTGATAATCCTGTGCAACAAAGTAGTACACGACAAAGCCAATGAGCGGGAAGCAAAACAAAATAAAGAGCCAGGCTACCGCTTTGGACGGCTTGCGAAATTCAAAGAGCAGGATCGTCCCGGTCTGAAAAATAAAAACAATTAAAACCAACAGCAACCACAGCATGTCTAAGCCTCCTTATATATCTTAGGATTTTGCAAAATCCTCATCTACGTTTTATACTAAGCTCCAATTTTTTTGACATGTTTGCCTCTTAAGCTGAATAGATAGTAACCAAGCACTATAGGAGCGATGTCCGGAAAGGAGCGATTATGAAAAAAGGAAGCCTAAATCGCCGGATGACCCTGCTTGTTATTCGGGATGCACAGCAACCGCCCAAGCAGCTACAATGCTCTACAGCCGCTGTCATTCTCGTCCCAACTCTTGTGATCGCGTCTATCTCTACACTCGTGATCGGGCTGCAAATCCGTTCTTCCCATATTATCTCCCAAATGGAAACGAATCTTGCTGTCCAGAGTTTGCAGATGGAGGTCACGGTAGCGGACAAGGATGCAGCCATTGGGCGACTACGGCAGGAAGTCATGGAGCTGACGAATCAAGCCACCAATATTCGTGAACGCCTTCAGCGCGTAACAGAGCTGGAACAACAAATGCAGCAATTCATTCGTAAACACGGAAACTCATCTGCCACAAGTAACCATAAAAAGACCATGACGCCGCTCTCCTGGGATGCTTCCGGCCATATTGGAGGTGAACTGATCGCAGTGCATGAAAATACTGCCCTCCTAACTCGCCAGGCAATGGATGATTTTCAGGAGATCGAATCTCTGTTGGACACGGTGGAACGTACGGTTCCCCGCTCTATTCAGCAAGCAAATGCCGTACAGCAGAATCTGGAGCGCAAACAAGCCGCACAGCTACTCCAGACCCGTAGGCTGGCTCTTGCCGAACAAGGGAATCCCTCCGTTTGGCCTGTAGGTTCACGGCGAATGACCTCCAGCTTCGGCTATCGCAGCGACCCTTTTACGGGTAGATCTGCCTTTCATTCAGGCGTGGACATTGCCGGACAAACCGGTGATCCAGTCTATGCAGCAGGAGCAGGTACCGTCTTGGAGGCTGCTTCTAGCGGAGCCCGCGGCAAGTGCATCATCATCCAGCATCCTGACGGACTCCAGAGCTGGTATATGCACCTGAGCGGCATGCAGGTGGCTCCGGGAGATCGTGTCCACAAAGGACAGACCATCGGTCTGTTAGGAAGTACCGGGAGAAGCACGGGACCTCATCTTCATTTTCAGATCGTCAAGCATAACCAACCTGTCGATCCATTACTGTATGTACAATGAGGACTTTTCAAAATCCTTACAATAAAAGATTGGGGGAAAACCATCATGTTCAAGGAATCCAAAAAAAAGCTCTCCGCCCCAGCTATGGATACACTGCTCGCTAATGGCACCAGCTTTGAAGGTACAGTTGAGGCAGAGGCCAATATTCGGATTGACGGTCATTTTCAGGGCGATATCCGCAGCACTCGTACTGTCGTCATTGGAGAATCTGCTGTGGTACGTTCGGACATCATCGCACAAGACGTCATTCTTGCCGGTAAGGTGTTCGGCAGCATTACTACAGAAGGACGACTGACCATTACGCCGACAGGTGAACTGTACGGAAATACGGCGACCGCTGCATTGGTCATATCTGAAGGCGGTGTACTGGACGGCACAAGTCAAATGAACCGAACAAAGGATGTAGAGTTGTCAACTTCTACGGATGAGTCAAACGACGAAACCCAATCTAGTTTCAGCAAAAACAGGGAGGACAGCCAAGCCGATCTGCAATCCGAAGCAGGATAAAATCAGTATACACTCCATTCATTCCATAATATCCTCCACTCTGCGTTCCAAAAATAATTGGTACACCTTACGTATGACAATTTTTCCGCACATATACAATGGAATCACCAAAATGATGCCCAGAATCCCGAGCAGGTCGCCACCAACCAACAGTAAAATAACGACAGTCAACGGATGAATATCCAGCTGTTTGCCAAAAACTATAGGTGACAGCCAATTATCCTGAATTTGCTGTGCAGCAATCACCACGACCAGCGACCAGAGCGCCATCGAAGGTGATTCGAGAAATCCAATAATAACTACAGGTATAGAAGCAGCCACTGCCCCCACATAGGGAATAAAATTAAGAAAAATCGAAATAACGGCGAGCAGCAAGGCATAAGGCAAACCAATAATTAAAAATCCAAGGAACATCATCACACCCAACGCGACATTGATCAGCACCCGACTCACGATAAAGCTGCTAAGCGCGCTATCGATATCTTCCATGACCTCCAACGCGTCTTTGTGATATTTTTTAGGAAAGAAGTTTAGCATTTTAGGGCCAAACTTGCTCCCTTCCTTCAACATGTAATAGAGCAATATAGGAAAAGTAGCCAATACGATAAAAAAGTAGGATACGAACGATACCAGCTTTACCGAGTAATCAGACAGTGTCGAAAAAGCTTCGTTCAACGTATCTGACAGTTGTGACAGCGGGTCTTCACCCGGAGGCAGCACTTGTCTCAAGGATTGATTATGCCGCCATTGGCTCAATTGATCAACCAGACTTTTAATGAGCTTCGGCGCATTTTCAAATAAATTGGTTACCTGATCACGCAGCGTAGGCCACACACCCCATGAGAAAACAAACAATAACACTCCAATGACCAAATAAATCAGCAAGATGGAGATAGATCGTTTGATTTTTCTACGTTCCATTACATCTACAATCGGCCTGAATAAATAATAGAGGAAAAAAGATAGCATCAACGGTACAACCAGCAAGCTGACCAAAGATACGAGAGGACTGAATATAAAGCTTACTTTGGTACCCAAGTAAATGATGAGTAATAGCATGACAATACCAGTAGTCAGACGAAAAAAACGATTATTTTGCAGCATATCATGCGGCCCCCCTCTGTTCTGTTCTCTCTACCTCTTTAAACGCAAAATGACCCTATTGATTGATTGTTGCTGAAAATAGATTACAATATACCCCTACACTCAGAATGTGCAGCAAAAATAACATAGATACAGGATAAAATAGCGTAAAATGAATATTTTGCAAATTCCTGAAATAATAAAAAGGACGTCCAAATGCTAGGCATTTGAACGTCCTTTGTGTTACTCTATGGCACTTCCATTTAGGTCGAAACATCCCGTTTTACGAAAACCACCCAGGCAATGGCGATAAAAATCACATAATAGGCGGCCAGCACGGTGAGCGAAAAGGTTAGACTGGAACTTACTGTTCCCGGCGGCATATCTAGATATTTTTTCAGATCCATATGTGTAAATAGTACGTATTGGGTCCATTCATAACGATCTGTGCTGAACAAGCCAATAGAGTTATAGACTGTTTTGGTGAACATCATGAACAACGACAGCCCAATCGCCAAGGCACTGGAACGGAAAACTGCGGATAGCATAAATGCAAAGGCCATCGTCACGAATAAGGCGATATAGCTATACAAGAAGTTCAGCGTTACATAAGATATCGGATCACTGAACAGCGGAACAGAACCCGCTGGTGCATCCTTGGATAACATCAGCCATGAGGACAGCGTAACCATCAAGATCAAAATGATCGTTCCGAGCAAACTGAACAAAATCACGGATATATACTTGGACAACAATATTTTGCTGCGAGTCCAAGGTCGGATGAGCAACAACTTAATCGTTCCCCAAGTAAATTCACCAGCCACCGAATCAGCGGCTACAATGACCGTAAACGTCGTATTGAGGAAAAATGTAAACAACGTCGTCAACGCAATTCCATCCCACACACTGACCTGATCGGAAACCAGGGAAATCAGCATCGGAATCGCAGCCGTGATGACCGCCAGCAGACCCAGCATAATCCATGTGCGCACACGCAGGTAAATTTTCAGATTTTCGTTATGTACCAACTTGAAAAAATCAGCCAATGAACCCGCCTCCCGTCACTTCCAAAAATTGATCTTCCAGCGTACGGGCAACCGGGCGAATCGCATATACTTTAATTCCGTTTGCAGCCAGCAGGCTGTTCATCTCTGCGATCTGTTCCCGCTCCAAGTGAAGCAGCAGTTGATTGCCTTCGACGCGCCCTGCTCCAGCAAGCGCATAAGCTTGCTCGGCATCATTTACCTCAAAAGCAATTTCTGCCGTCTGCACTTCCTCCCCTGTATTCTTCAGCTGCTTGATATCAACCAGCCGTCCGCTCTGAATAATGGCTACACGGTCGCACATCAGCTCCATCTCGGACAACAAATGGCTTGATACGAACACGGTAATTCCTTCCGTACGGGTCAATTGACGCAAATAATCCCGCAGTTCTCGAATACCCTGCGGGTCCAAGCCGTTGGTCGGCTCGTCCAGCACGAGCAGCTTCGGTCGATGCAAAATCGCCTGAGCTACCCCAAGTCGCTGCCGCATCCCGAGCGAGTAGGTTTTTACTTTGTCATGAATTCGGTTTCCGAGTCCCACCAAACGAATCGCTTCATCCACGCGCTCTTGGGTCACCCCAGGAGACATTCGCGCAAAATGCTGCAAATTTTGATAGCCTGTCAAAAACTTGTACATCTCCGGGTTCTCAACAATTGCGCCGACATGGGAAACGGCCTTTTCAAAATCGGTATTAATGCTGTCTCCACAAATATGAATATCGCCCTTGCTGATCGAAATCAGGCCAACCATCATACGGATGGTAGTCGTTTTTCCCGCACCATTGGGTCCGAGGAAACCAAATACCTGTCCCGCCGGAACCTCCAGCGTCAGATCATCCACGATCGCTTTTGAGGAAATGATTTTACTCACACCCTCCATACGTATGACGGGAACCTGTCCTGTCGCTTGCTGCATACTATGAAACTCCTTCCATCCGGAGTGAAGCTGTTATCCATTTTACTTTACATTTCCGGTTTTGGAAGTATTGTACCATATTTAACCTTTTAGAAACACCACGCAGCCTCTATTCCTTGTCCTTGTATATCCAAAGCACCCGCCATTTCTCATCTTCCTGTGTCACATAACAAGGCTGTACGATATCAAAATTACCGAATCGGGTCTTGTAATGCTGAGTGACCGTAATACGGTAAACCTTCCCTAACTCCTCTCCATTCGGATCGGTACGAATGTCATATTCAGCCTGCGGCTCCCCCAGTTCAAACGTGAACGTATCCGTCCCCATATCCTGCATAAAAACGTGCGCACGCTGCTGTACATACGTAGATTTCTCGAATTTCTTTTTCATTTGCGAATGAAAAAACTCCCATGATCCTCCGAAATTTCCCGATTGCTCCATAGTGTAGAACTCGTTCAGTGCTTCTACCGCTTGATCGCCCTCGCCTGTAGACACCACCCCACGCAGACCCAACCACAGCAGCCATAACAATCCACATATGATGGCAAAATATAATAGCTTACGGACGAACGCCGAAGCCGCTCTCCTTCTAAACAGCACACATTGCCCCTCCTTCTGTTGGACTATACCGAATTCTCTACAGATGTATGTGGGACAAGCCTTGTTTAGAAGTCTTTAGAAGGAAATTACGGGTGACCTCCCAAATAGGGCACCCGTCTACATAAAGCTTACCTAAGGCGATATGGCCGTGGTAAGCATGTGCTTCTCCAGCACTCCATGGAGACGCTGGCGTTCCTGCTCCTCCACAATGTAATAATATACACCGTTGATTTTACGCCCCTGTCCCTTCAGTTCAACGGTATCCATCTGCTTGAGGGACGGACCGATCCGGGTCAGGAAAGTGGTCATATCGTCAAAGGTAATGTCTGTGCGAATCTGCTCCCCCGCTGCCTCCAGTATCGGCTTTACCCTCAACAGCCCTTCCTTGCTGATGGACTGGGCCAGAATTTGCTTGAGGAGCTCCCGCTGGCGGGCATTTCTTCCGAGATCTCCACGTGGATCATCGAATCGCATACGAGCGTAGGCCAACGCCTCAGCCCCGTTCAAGTTCAAATTACCCTGCGCAAAATGATGGCCCTCATATTGAAAATCAAGTGGATTATGAACCTCCACTCCCCCCATAAGGTCCACCATTTTCGCAAACCCTTCCATGTTCATCTGCACATAGTAATCTATCGGATGGTTCAAAAAATGCTCAACCGTACGAATCGACATATCCACGCCCCCAAAAGCAAAAGCGTGATTGATTTTGTCCTCACGCCCCTTGCCGATCAACTCTGTTCGCGTATCACGCGGAATGTTGAACATCAACATAGAGCCTTCGGCAGGGTTAACAGACAAAACGATCATCGTATCCGATCGTCCTGGATCGTGAGGCCGCCGATCTACGCCCAGCACCAGCACGGTGAACGGCTTGAACTGGGAGATGGCTGCCGGATTGGGTGTACTTGATCCCGTATCTGTACCTACAGATCGCCCTGCTCCGCCCGTTGCAAGGGTAGAAACCGCCCCAGGCTGCACGATGCTGCGCGGATGATACATCGCATTCGCCGCTGTTTTAAAGGAATGATACACATAAGCGGTGTAGGCAGTAGCCCCTACGACCATTAACGCCGCAGCCCCCAATGTCACCTTCAGCCATCGTTTCATACGCAGCCTCCCCTTTACGGATTCACTACAGACTGATGACGATCTACATCCAGATTGTTCATCTGTGGCCTGCCGACAGAATAGTATGCAAAGGCGGATTGTCTGATCTGCTCTTCGCTGTACACATTGCGTCCGTCAATCATAATTGGATACTTCATAAGCTCATTCAGCTCACCCAACCCGATATCACCAAACTCTTCCCATTCCGTCAATAGACACAGTGCGTCACATCCCTCTGCCGCTTCTCGTGCGCTATCTGCCCACGTTACTTCCGAGCTGTCGAGCAGTCTGCGGAAGTTAGCGGTAGCGATCGGGTCATACGCACGAATTTGCGCCCCTGCCTCCAGCAGAGACTGCATGATATCCAGCGCCGGGGCATCTCTTACGTCATCTGTATTCGGTTTAAAGGCCAGTCCCCATATACCAATCGTAGCTCCCTCCAGATCACCCAGCGCCTCTTTCAGTTTACGAATCACGTTAAAACGTTGCCCTTGATTCACTTCCACCACAGATTTCAGCAGCTTGAATTCATAGTCCACGTTACCTGCAATTTGGATCAGAGCTTGTGTATCCTTGGGAAAACAGGAACCCCCATAGCCGATACCAGCAGACAAAAAGGAGGAACCGATCCGCTGATCTAGTCCCATACCGTGTGCCACGCGTGTAACGTCTGCGCCCACCTTTTCGCAAATATTTGCAATCTCATTAATAAACGAAATTTTGGTCGCCAAAAAAGCATTCGACGCGTACTTGATCATCTCCGCCGAATGGATATCCGTGGTTACGATATTTGTCGTCAACGGCTCGTGCAGTGTAGTCAGCACAGCGGACACATGCGGATCAGAAGCTCCGATGATAATTCGATCTGGCTGTAGGGTGTCTATGACTGCTGAGCCTTCGCGTAAAAATTCAGGAACCGAAGCCACACCAAACGGATAGTTTGTGCGGCTCGCAATCCAATTTTGAATACGTTCGTTCGTTCCGACAGGCACCGTGCTTTTGGTGACAATTATTTTGTAGCCATTCATGGCGTCTGCCACCTCGCAGGCGGCTTCTTCAATATAGGACAGGTTCGCTTCTCCGCCTGGCAGTGAAGGCGTGCCGACCGCCAAAATAACAATTTCGGCTGCCTCCACCGAAGCAGCCGTATCTGTTGTAAAGCTTAGTCGGCCTTGTTCTACATTATCTTTAATTAGAGCCTTTAATCCCGGTTCATAAATCGGCACCCCACCTGCACGCAGCTGATGAATTTTGTCCTCATTCTGATCTACACAGACGACGGTATTCCCGAGTGCGGCAAAACAGACCCCTGACACCAGCCCGACATACCCTGCACCAATTACACATAACTTCAAAGCAACTCCCCCTTTTACATGCTGTCTCATTGCATCCTGCTTTTACCGACTTCACTTCTCTATATCTCTTCCTGCAAGCCGATTATGATAAAGCGTAAGCCGTTTGTTTTGCCGATAAGATTTTAGAAAACGGTATACATACATCGGATTGTTATAGGCATACCTCTTCCATAATCGCTTCGGTTCACAGATCAGACGGTACAGCCACTCCAGCCCAAGCTTTTGTATCGCTAGTGGCGGTCTACGAACCTTTCCAGTGATATAGTCAAAGGCCGCCCCTACTCCAATCATCACGCCATGAATGCGGGCTTTGTTTCGATGCATCCATATTTCCTGCTTCGGACAGCCTAAGCTGACGAATATGATATGCGCGCCGGACGCATTGATTTCATCAATGATCCGCTCCTCCTCATCTGGGTGAAGCTCACGAAATGGTGGTGAAAAGCTGCCCGCGATGCGGATTCCAGGGTAATCCTGTTCTACTCTTTCTTTTAAGCTATCCAGCGTATCCGGCGTACTGCCGTAAAAATATATACTTACCTTCGTCTGTGGCGCACGTTCGCACAACTTGAGCATCAGACTGGGACCATCTACCCGATCCTGACGCTCAAATCCGTACAGCTTAAGCGCCCATACCAACGGCATACCATCGGGAGTACACAAATCGGCTTGAGTGAGCGCTTCGTGGAACTCGGAATGATTCCCGGCTGTGACAATGGAATGCGTGTTGCAAATACAAACATAGCCGTCCTTTCGTCCGACTGCCCATTGTTCCAGCATGTGTACCGTCTCCTGAAACGTAAGTGCTGCAATATCTGCATCCGCAATCCTTCCGACTCTATATTGGGGCAGCTGCTTCATAATCACGCTCCTCCATCGCCTCGCTATATATCGCCATCAGCTGCTTCACATTCACTTCTTCCGTATAGCGTGCAGCGTAGTTTTCCGACACCTTCTGTCTTATAGCTGCATAGTTTTCATAAGCTACTGCACAGCGAATCACAGTCTTTATATTTTCCAAATCATCATGTTGAAAATGGAAACCCGTCACCCCGTCCTCCACGACTTCCTCCAGTGCACCGAGCCGGCTGCATAATACCGGAGTTCCAACAGAAAAAGACTCTACAATGGTCATGGGAAATCCTTCATACCAAATGGAAGGCACCATGACATACATGGCCCGGCTCATGCAATCCAGTACCGTGTCTCCATCCTGCTTACCGAGAAACCGAACATCTTCCTGCGGATAAGCAGCGGTCAATTCAGCCTTTTCCGGACCATCCCCAATGATGACCAGTCTCAATCCCCCCCGATCTTCCAACTGTGACCAAGCTTTCAGCAGATTGCGAACCCCTTTTTCAGCAGAAATCCGCCCCACGAACAATAAATAACGATCATTCGGGTCATATTGGGTTTTCACTGTTTTATGATGGACAAAATTTGGCTTTACCGCGATACGATCCAGTGGAATACCGCTTTCGGCAAATTTGTCCCGTGCAAATTCTGTCAGCGCAATATAGCGACTTACCTTGTGCTGCCATGTGCCGATCAGATCGTTGAACTTAATCATCGCCGCTACCGGAATCGTCTGAAGCTGTGAACCTCGATAGCATCCATGACGGATGGAATGCAGTAGCGTGCCGTGCAGACATTTTTCACAAACCTTATTCCCTCGCATAAAGGTTGCCGCCGGACAAATCAGCCTGTAATTATGAAGTGTCTGGACAACCGGAATCCCCAGCCGTTCACAAGCATGATAGACCGAAGGGGATATAACCGGGAAAAAATTATGCACATGTACCACATCTGGCTTCACCTGTAAAAGCAGCTTCTTGATTCTTTTGAATTCCGGCAGGGACCATGCCGCCTCTACCGCCAGCTTTGCCATGTTCGCTAGCCCTCTGCTTTGAATGCTGTCGTTGTGCACATAGTAATGCTCTGTCTCTATTCCTCTGGAACGCAGCATAGCTGATTCTTGCTCGACAACCTTGTCTTCTCCCCCGCTTTGCTGATAAAAGTTATGGATGATCAGCACCTTGCTCACAGGAGGGTTCATCTGTCTGCTGACCTGTTGGCTCACGTGGTTGCCCCTCTTTCCTGCGTTGATTGCATAGCGTGGTTCGAGCTCATAGGTTTGATCCCTTGATGACTTACTATTTCATCCGCAATGCGATCCCACGACATACGGTCGACCGTAAGAAAGGCCTTCTCCGCCATACTTCGTCTCAGCTCAGCATTATCCAGCAAATCGCCTATTCGACCAGACCATTCCTCTTCTGAAAAGCTTCTCAGCATCACTCCGCTCACTCCGTCCTCAAGCAAGGTAACCGAGCCCCCGTTTACCGAAGAGATAATCGGGACGCGAAACAGCATGCTTTCCAGCAGCACCATACCAAAAATATCGTATTGGGTCGGAAACAGCATCACATCCGCCGCTCCGTAAACCTGCCACAGATGACGTTGCTCCACTCTTGAAAAATGTATAATACTGTCCGTTATTCCCAGTTCATGAGCATATGTCCAATAGCGGTCTGTGTCCGTCTTCCGTCCATCCCCGACCATTAACAAAAGGCAGCTAGGATGCTTTTGGAGTACCCTTTTGAACGTAGTCAGCATAAAACGTATATTTCTCCGTTCCTCCAATACACCAACATACAGTAGCACCGGACGATCACCGATTCGACGCAGCTCATTCGCGACCTCACGGTTTTCCTCACGTTCTCCGCTTATGTCTTCACTGTTGTTACTGGTTTCACTATCGAATGCTCTCTCTACTTTACTGCGATCCAGTCCGACCCCAATCGTAACCACGTTGTCAAAACCTTTATTCTCCAAATAGCGCTTGGCAAGATCGGATTTGACATAGGTACGGCGTAGAGATTTTGCTACCTTCGGCAGCAGCATAATATCGTACAGTTTGCGGATCAGCGCGTGCGTGTTATCTCGGTATGGGCCGTGATACAACGCCAGCTTATCAGGACATTTGCGAGAAAGCAGATAGGTCATGATCTGGTTGTATTCTGTAGTAATGACCAGACCATAGGCATCCAGAAAAGAATCTTTGAGAACATCTCTGTAGATGCTGTTGCTTAAGAACTTAAACCCGTGGAGCCAGATAATACGCAAGGTGCATCCTTCGTGACGGTAGACCTGTTCCAGATGGGTTTCTTTACGATCGTTGTAGTAAACAATATCGCAATCATAGCCTTTTCGAACGAGTGCTTTGCCCAAACCGACTTCCTGTAAATTGTATGAGTCCCCGTTCACTTTGCTGGCAAAATTGCGGAGATACAATATTTTTTGAATCATCATCAGGGCTCCTGCCATTTCATATTGGGTGAGTTATGGAGCACGGAGGGTTCAGAGAACGCTGCGCGTTTCATTTGATCTTCCGATCGCTGTTGCAGTGGGATTCCTGGATATATAAAACATTCCGAGGTAAGAATCCCACTGCAAAGGCGAACGCTAGCGCTTCTTCAGATTCAAATGGACCGCTCCGCTACTGACCGCCGGGTCTATAAAGTCACCTCATTTCAAAAAAGGGAATGCTGGGCATGAAGTGCCCCACTGGCGGATACTCGAACACGGATGCATGCAGAGCGTTGACTTCGTCAAACGCTTGTGAACTTGGCACGATTATGGCAAGCTCTCAAGCCAGCATGGTAATATTGTCGCCGGGTTAACCAAGCAAGACGCCTTAACTAGACTTGATTGTTGCTTGTCGTGAGTGTTATCCACCAAACGCTGTCACCCTGACAGAGAACGGTACAGAGCATTAATTACGCCGGGATGCATGCCCGGCGAGAAGTTCGCGGCGATAAGGCGAAGCTATCGCCAGGCGGCTCTTACCTCCCCCACCCAATAGGCTGGGGGAAATTCTTTTTGGCGGCGGTGGGTAGCGGAGGGTAAGGATTTGAATCTGGAGAAGCGTCAGCGTTCGCCTTTGACGTGGGATTCCGCCCTCTGCAGGGCTTTATTCAAACAAAGGAATCCCACGTCAACAGCGATCGGAAGATCAAATCCGTCCCGAAGCGGCCTTCCATCCACAATAGTTGCTCCAGGATCAAACCCGCCCCGAAGCGGCCTTTCCCCTCCAACTTGAATGCTCACGCTGCCTTTCCTCTGTCATCTGCATATTAAAATGATCTGCCCCTTTGAGCTGGGCTGCTGCCATATCTGCCACTAGAGTCACACTCGATTCCATCGGCACAAAGCGGTATTTGTAGGCTGTAAGCCGATGATCCGTTTCGTGAAATAAAATATCCTGAGCGTAATTCCCCCATCGGTCCTTGGGCATCAAATCAATGGTCATGCTGGCATGCGCAGACGGCAGCAGCATATTAGAGCCGTGGATACCGATTACTAATTGGCTGGCTGCGTATACCTCGCAGACCCGCAGCTCACTTTCTCGATCGAAGCGTGTGACACGCTCATCAGAAATCCATGTCGGGAAGCTCCCGGTACGCCCAAGTCCAGCGACTGTAAAACGATGATCTGGGAAGCTTTCTTTTAGCCTGCGGAACAGCCGTATGATTTTACTGCGCTGATGATAAATTAGCGGTTTTAGCCCACGTTTGAGCTGCGGAAATTTCTGTACCGCTCTTGCGATATGATGGCTGCCGCTCCACAAGCGATCTTCCCTCCATACGAAGGTAATGCGCGGCTCCGACTCACGCCCCTCGTCATAGCGGGAGACACCTGTAAACTGCTCAATATCAAACTGATTGGGATGTGAATATGCCGGGCTGACATACACCTCATCAAAACGCATCAGTTCCTCAATCATCCGATGATGTAGTACAGGATAAAAGTTACGTGCCCTGCTGAATGGCACATCAACCGTCCAAATTTCAGACACATATGCTGGCACCATCCACTCCAGCGACTTTTGCACAATGACGATAATTCCCAGGTCCGGGGATTGCTCGTATTCGCGTTGCACATTGAGCAGCTTGAGCAACGCATGACCATACAAATAATCCATAGTGTTGACGATGATTACACGTGTAGAAGCTTTCATTTTATGCACGGTCATGCCGACTGCTAAGTCATAGGAAGGATTCATCAACGATTGCCGCAAAGGCTCTCCGAGCCATTTTCTCGACTTCGTATCACCGGTCAAAATATAGTCAGGCATTTCTACACGATAAGGTGAATACGTGGCATGACCGACCCTCATGTCCTCGAGATATTCGCGTCCGCACCCCTCACACGCAGTGCTGACACATACATGGATTCCCTGCCACAGCACCTCTCCACCACGTACCTTACCTCCACAATGCGGGCACTGTTCCTCATGCCGAACAAACGGTTTAATGGGTATCATGATTGTTCTCTCCAACTTTCGGTACTGTAATTTGAACACGCCAAAAGGTCAGGATGGACTTCATCATCCAACCCAAATTAGATTTAACTTCCTTAAACAGCAAATCTAATAGAAATACAGATATCGTAAAGGACAAGATCGTCGCCACTAACGACCCTCGGACACCGAGCAAAGGGATTAGCGCGTAATTGAAAGCGATATTCGTAACCGCCCCTACCACCGAGGTCAGCAGCGTGTATCTAAACAAATTTTCATTGGTAATAAACAAGCTTTTAGCAACACTGAAGTTGGTGAAAAACAGACGAATCGCAAACAGAGACAACAGCGAACCTGCTTCGGTAAATTCTCTCCCATACAGCACAACCACTACCCATTGGGATAGAAAAAATAAAGGTACCGAGGTCACAAGAAAGCATATAAACATCAGCCGATACACCTTGGACAATGTCTGTCTGTATTCGTCACTTCCTTTCTGCTTGGAACGCGTCACCACCGGAGCATAAGCCGTCGTCAGAACGACCGGAATGAAGCCCAGCACTTCGATGAGTCGGAGTGCAACGGAGTATTGCCCGACCGCAGCATTCCCCAGCAGTTCACCGATAATGACTTGATCGATCCGTGCCTGTACATATACAGCGGAGGATGACAATATAAGCGGCCAGCTGTGATTCATGATTCGCCGAGCTGTGGTTAAGCGGAACGTCCATCGGTTCACACGTCGTCCTTCCTTATGGAAGAAATACAGCAGCAGCAGGCTTCCCAACAGAAACTCTCCATGAGCACACAACGCCACCAACCATATCGGAACACCGGACAACAAAAGAATGATTTTGATGGTGGAGCCGAGAACAAAAGCGGTATTCTTGGCAACGACCGTGTATTTGGACAGCATCTGCGCACGAAACCAGTAATCGATGATATCAAACAATTGAAATATCGAGGCCGTAGCCAGGATCAGATTGATCAACCGCACTGAACTATCTTCCGGTCTGAGCAGTGAAATCAAGGAATAGGACAGTACAATGGCTATCAGAGTACCTACCAATTTCAGCAGAACTGCCGTCCCCAATAGCTCATGCTCATCCTTGGGGTCTTTGACAAGATCGCGTACTAATATAGAATCAAAACCAAGGGTCGTGAAAATCAGAAACATCCCGAAAAAGGATTCCGCATAATTCCACTTTCCCAGTTCCTCTGGTCCCAACACTCTCGCCATGATGATGCTGACTGCCAGGCCAAACACCATGCGAATCATTTTGTCACCGAACAGCCAGGATGTATTCACCAGCAAACTTCTGCGCGGTTTGGCGCGTTTTTTGACTAATGTCATAGGTTTTACTCCATCTTAAAAAATGACCTTTCGCACAGCCTTATAACCTGCTGTTCTGTCAATGCAGCTGCAATCATGTACAGCGAAGAGACCCCCCGCCCAGGCGGTTGGCCCCTCCATCTCTTACACGACAACAGAAGCTTCAACTGCAGCCTGCCTTTTTACCCGCTCCAAGTCTGTATCCACCATCATATGAATGAGCTGCTCGAAGCCTACTTCCAATCGCCAGCCCAGCTTTTCTTTCGCCTTGGCACAATCGCCGAGCAATAAATCTACCTCTGCCGGACGGACAAATTGAGGATCGATCACGACGTAATCCTCATAATTTAAACCTACATGGGAAAAGGCAATTTGCAGCAGTTCACGTACAGAATGCATTTCTCCCGTGGAAATGACGTAATCATCCGGTTGATCCTGCTGAAGCATCAGCCACATCGCCTTTACATAATCGCCTGCAAAACCCCAATCTCGCAGTGAATCCAAATTTCCCATGCGCAGCTCCTGCTGCAACCCTAGCTTGATACGAGCTACCGCATCCGACACTTTACGCGTTACAAATTCCAGTCCTCGGCGTGGCGATTCGTGATTGAACAGAATGCCAGAGCAAGCAAACATATCAAAGCTCTCGCGATAGTTCACTGTAATCCAATGGCCGTACACTTTGGCGACACCGTAGGGACTACGTGGGTAAAACGGAGTCGTTTCTGTCTGGGGTGTCTCCAGCACCTTACCGAACATCTCGCTGCTTGACGCCTGATAAAAGCGCGCTTCCGGCTTGGCAATTCGAACCGCCTCCAGCATATTGGTGACAGATAGCGCTGTAATCTGCCCTGTAGCCAACGGCTGCGGCCACGAGGCCGCTACAAAGGATTGAGCAGCCAAGTTGTAGACCTCATCTGGGTCGGACTGACGGACGGCTTCGATCAATGAAGCCAGATCGGTCATATCACCGGAAAGCCAATGGATGTCATTCTGGATATGCGCTACATTTTCAAAGTTCGGTGTGCTGGTTCGTCTGCGCACCCCGTATACCTCATAATCCTTGGACAGCAGCAACTCAGCCAGATAGGACCCGTCTTGTCCGGTAATCCCTGTGATCAGCGCTTTTTTCATTCCAATTCCCCCACCGTTTTTTTATTGTTCAACCAGATCCAGGCCTTGAAATGCCTGATACACAGACCTTAATCCCTCTTCTAGTGAAATACGCGCCGACCAGCCCAGCCCGGAAATTCGGGATACATCTACCAACTTACGCGGCGTTCCATCAGGAGCGGAGGTGTTAAAGGTAATTTCTCCCTCATAGCCAACTACATTCTTCACTCGTTCAGCCAGCTCACGAATGGAGATATCCTCACCTACGCCGATATTTACAATTTCATTTCCCTCATAATTGTTCATCAGGAACAGACAGGCTTCAGCCAGATCATCAGAATGAAGAAATTCTCGGCGCGGCGTACCAGAACCCCATACTTCTACAGTCGGAGATTGATTCAGCTTGGCTTCATGAAACTTGCGGATGAGCGCAGGTAGCACATGAGAGGTCTGGAGATCAAAATTGTCGCCCGGACCGTATAAATTCGTCGGCATCACAGAAATAAACCGGGTTCCATACTGACGGTTGTAAGACTGACACATTTTAATCCCGGCAATTTTAGCAATCGCATAGGCCTCATTAGTAGGCTCCAGTTCACCCGTAAGCAGATATTCTTCTCGCAACGGCTGCGGAGCAAATTTAGGATATATACAGGTAGAGCCGAGGAATAACAGCTTGCCTACATTCACCCGGTACGCCGCATCAATCACATTCGTTTGTATAAGCAGATTGTCACGGATAAAATCAGCCGGATATTCGCTATTCGCCAAAATCCCACCAACTTTGGCCGCTGCCAGAAATACATAATCCACAGGCTCTGTTTCAAAAAAATGATCTACTGCCTCTTTATTGCGTAGATCCAGCTCACGGCTTGTGCGAGTAATAATATGACGGTAACCCGCATTCTGAAGCGCTCGGACAATAGCGGAACCCACCAGTCCGTTATGCCCTGCTACATATATGTTGGAATGAAGATCCATACTTATCCCCTACCTTCTTCGTGAAAATGAAAGACTTTAATACGCATCCTTGGAGCCTAGCAGCACACGAAATGTTTTCAGCATAATGATCATATCTGTGCGGAAACTGCGTCTGGATATGTACTCCAAATCCAGTTCTACCATCTGGTTAAAGCTTAGATGATTACGACCGCTGATCTGCCATAGACCGGTGCAGCCTGGTGTAACCGTCAGACGCAGCTTATCCCTCACTGTGTAATTATGGACTTCTCTTGGCAACGGGGGTCTGGGTCCTACCAGACTCATCTGCCCACGCAGTACATTGAACAGTTGTGGCAGCTCGTCGATGCTCGTTCTGCGAAGAAAGCGACCCACACGGGTAATTCGGGGATCGTCCCGCATTTTGAACATCGCACCCTCAATTTCATTTTCCACCAGCAGTGCAGACAATCTGGCTTCGGCATCAGACACCATGGAACGAAATTTGATCATGCGAAACGGCCGTTCATTTTTCCCAATACGTACTTGATAAAATAACGCACTGCCTTTTGGGTCCTCCAGCTTAATCAGCAAAATGACAAGCAGAAATACCGGGCATAGCACGATGATTCCAATGAAAGACAATATAATATCCATGCTTCGCTTCACGACCGGGTATACGTTCCATCCTTGCCGCCGTTCAAGCCCATGAGCGACCGAATATACATCCACTGACGCGCCCAGCACTTCGGCCTCGTTCGAGCGGGAAGAAGACACGTCTCATCACCTCGCTCCTTATTGATAATTATCATTTATACATTGTTAAAAGAATTTTATATACTCTCATTTTCCTCCTTTTTATTCATGTCAGATTGCGTTCCTCCATACCTCTCTCGGCGCGGGTATTCGAACGCTTCACATTATTAAGTACGACACCCAGAATGCGCGCCTTTACTCTTTCCAAATTCGCTTTTGCTTTCTTGACGACATCCTTTTTGACCTTCCCTGCCTGCACCACCAGAATGACTCCGTCACACATAGCGCTTATAATTAAGCCATCCGGAAAGGACAGCAACGGCGGCGTATCCATTAAGATCACTTCATAATGTTCTTTTAGCTCAACTAGCAGAGCATTCATTCTACGGGAACTGAGCATCTCGGACGGATTGGGCGGGTTCGGCCCGGCTGTAATTGCATGCAGATGGTCAATCCCGGTTTCCTGAACCACATCCTGCCATGCCTGTTGATTGGCAAGCACCCGTGTCAGCCCTGTATGATTACGCAAACCAAACATATGGTGCAAAGAGGAACGACGCAGATCCATATCCATAATCAGCACCTTTTTTCCCTCTTGCGCATAGGTTACAGCCAAATTGCTAATTGTGACCGTTCTGCCTTCACCCGCCTGAGCGGACGCCACCATCATAACCTCAATCGGCTCGTCTATAGAAGAAAACTGGATGTTAGTACGAAGCATGCGGTACTCCTCCGAAACGGAAGACTGAGCATGTAGGGATGTAACGAGCTGATTATTGATTAATCGCGGCATATTGCCCTTCACCTACCTGTTTAGGAGTTGTAGTGGAGCTGTCAGAGCGTTTATCTTCTTTTTTCATTTTCGTAATCAGGGATAGGGTAGGCAGACCGAGTTCTTTTTCAATATCCTCTTCATTCTTAAATGTATCATCCAATACCTCCAGCAAAAACGCCAAGCCGATTCCCAACAATAAAGAGGTGACAAAAGCAATAAATATCTGTATAGCGGGATTACTGTTCACGGGAACTGCTGGATCATTCAGACTGGCTTCGCTTAGGATGGTGACATTGTCCATTTTCATGATAGAGGGAATTTGCCGTTTGAATACTTTGGCTACCGCATTGACGGTTTTCACAGCCTTCGTATACGATAAATCGCGGATTGTTACATCCATGACCTGTGAATCACCTGCGGTGTTCACTCTTAATTTTTGCGCCAAAGCTGACGGAGTGACCTTAAGGTCGGGGAAGCTGGCGACCACCTGATCCATAATCGCCGAGGAGATCATAATTTGCTTATAGGAGTTCGTTAAGGCTATATTCGTTTGAACTACACTGTAATCAACGACACCTGCACGATCCGGTCGTGGCGTCTGGTTGATAATGAGCTTTGCGGTAGCTTCATAAATCTGCGGGGTAAAATATACATTTTTTATGCCCACTACAGTACATACCAGCAGTACGATGCTACCAATCAACCACATTCTTTTACGGATCAAACGGATGTACTCTTTCAACTGCACAAGACCAGTCCTCCCTGATTGACTTGTTTTCGATGCAATAACGCTTGTACTGATCCTCTGCATAACGGGGAAAAGAACGATGCATGACCCTCTAATCTATAGTAAAATGTTGTATAATAGCGCATAGAAGGTCTAGCCAGCGAATAAGCACAAAATGCTCAATAATCGGTGGCCTCTTAGGGTATATAAACGAAGACATAAGTGAAAACTATGAAATAAAGATACGTTATGTAACTTACATAACTAATTTATGATACAAAACGTATCTTGTCAAGCGTAAAATTGCTTTTTTACCTTTCTTAACCTTGCCTTCAGGAGGAAAAACAGATGAATTATGGCACCCGCATCGCTGAATTACGAGAACATAAGGGATTAAAACAAGAGGAACTAGCGCAATCCCTCGGAATTACGCGGGCAGCTCTTTCTCACTATGAAAAAAATAGGCGCAAGCCAGATTTTGAGATCCTGACCAAGCTCGCTGATATTTTCGGGGTAACGATTGACTACTTGGTGGGACGTACGAGCCATCCGGCAGCGATATTGGATTCAGATGTGAGGGAATTTGTGGACCAGCTTGAACTGTCCGACGAGGATATTCTGCAACGTTTCAACCTGACCATTGACGGACGCACCTTGTCTGAGGAAGAAGCCAAACGTTTTATTGCATTTGTCCGAATGGAACGAATGATGGAATAAAGAAAGCGGCCGACTGCTTCCGTCTCGCTCAAGTAAGACCAGCCATTGAATTTACACGCGCTTGTCCTTCCGGTATGTGGCTCCATCAGCGTCGTTTTCTAGCCATTCTGGCATCGTGAACCCACATTGGAGCAAAATGTCCCGGATGTCCAAGTCGATAGCGGCTTTGTCTACTTTCCGTGCGTTGTTTTGAAAAAGAGGGTTGTTCACCCCTAATTCTGTCTCCTTGTTCATTCAGCACTAACCTCGCTTTATTATTCTTGGTCACCGGAAAGAGATTTCCTACAAAACCATGTATGTATTGTCATGAACAAAACTATTATATATGAATACATACCTGCAATGTTGTCGTCTTATGACGAGAATATAAAAGGATTTTCTTATTTTTTTCTTCATTATACGTAAAGTATTGGCAAATCAGAACGATTTTCCAACAAAAAAGAACCTGTCAGGTCCTATTTTCTCCTGATAGGTTCTTTTTTGTTTTATTTCGAAATGATGTTAGGTATTCGTTAACTCAGGTCCTATATACATTCCGATCTGTTATTAAGCGACCTCGGCTGCCTGGGAAACCTGAGTGCCTCCGGTCGCCCGGACTTTGTAGACATAGTGGCCTCCAGCTTTTACTGTGCGGTCTGTATACGTGTTTCCCGCTACTTGCGAGGCAATCACCTGATAGGCCCCGTCGGTCCCGTCAGCACGCAGCACATCATAGGAAGATACGCCTTCTGCCTGAAGCCAATTAATCTTTACCGCCCCATCCTGAACAGAGGCAGCCTTCACCTCTGTTGGGGCTGAAGCTGCGGTCTGATCTGTACTTTTTAATTCCAAAATATATTGTACCGCTTCACCAGGACCCAGCTTTTCTTCAAAATCAAGGGCAGGAGAAGCCTTGAGCCCTGATATGGAACGCTGTGCCTGACTGTAAGTAGAACCTGCTCCAAAACGTTCACCCGTGTACAAACCGGCTTTCGGCATCGTTACCCGTACACGAACGGTCTGCGGGGTAGCTTCGAAATTCACTAGATTCACCAGCAATTTGTCTGAAGTAGCGCCGCTACCTGCCAGCGGTTTAAGCTTGGACGTATCCACCGCACGAACATACACCATCTTATCCTTGGTATCCTCTGGATTCAGCACTGTATAAGTCAGAGGTTTTCCATGGGTGGCATAGGCTAAGCTCAAGCGTCTCATGATCTTAACACGGGTGTCCTGTCCTTGCCCGAACGGATAAATTTCTGTGTTGGCCGGGTTATGACTTTGCAGATCGAAGCCTGTTTTAAACAGCGTATAATCCTTATAAAAAGCAGCGTGCTGGATAAACATATCGGCAAACCCGATTTGCGAACGCATAATCCGGTCGAATGCAGCTGCTTGTGGCTGACTAGCCCCGTAATCTGGATTGTCTCGATGCGTATCATTGGTACCGAACTCCGTGTTCAGCATCTTTTTCGCCAGTCCATTGCTCGAACCGCCGAAGGTTTTCAAATTTTGGACGAAGCTGCCCCCGCCCTCTTCATTATACGATTCACCATAGGCGTGTCCATTGGTCAGGTCGGTGACTTCCTCCAGCTGTTTACGCTGCTCTGGGTCCCGTTCCCATCCATCTGGGTCACCGCATTTTTGCGTACCACTGGTTTGATTTTTGCACGCCTTGGTAGAGTACGTTGGCCAGTAGGCCCAGCCCGGTGCTACGGTTTTGAGATGCGGTGCCAATTGCTTGCCTTCTGTATTCAACCACTTGGCCACAGCCAGGTTTACCGCCTTGGAGCGATTAAATAATCCAGGTTCGTTATCTACTTCATAATATTGAAGATAGGAACCGTATTTTTTTACATAATCGCGCAACTTTTGCTTGGCCGTCTCTGGCAGAGAACCATCTTTTTGCAGCTTAATATCACCTGTATATAAATACAAAGCAGACGATTGCATATTATACTGCTTTAACGTTTGATAGTAATCATCCACGTCTGTACATGCCTTGCCCACATTACTGGCACAGGTGACCCTCATGACGTTGCCACTATAAGCAATGCCCAGCCACTTGAGAACGTATGGTAAATGCTTAACTGCACCCTGATCATAATAAAATTCTTTATTGTTCACATTTGTTCCGGTCAGTATATATTTACCGTGTACCGGTTCGACCGCAGGTGAAGCTAACGTCTCCAAGCTCAAGTCATCCCAAGTCCACCACACATTTTTATCTTCTGCAGAGGAGCAGTATAGGCAGCGCGCTGTCTTTAGCTTGAGTACGTTAACACCGCTTTGCAATTGCTCTTTGGGTATATATAACTCGTAGTTGTTTTTGAAATTATAAGCACTCCCAGTACCGGATACCCCGGCAATCTGAATAATACCGGACAGCTGATGATTTGAAAATACAGCCATTTGCGGGACTGCTTTGCCCGCATCCAAAATCCGAACACGGAATATCATACCATTGGGAGGTATCTGATTCAGCTTATACTGAAGTGTCAGTTCAGGGTTCGTGGACGCATTCAAACCGGGAGGAATATCTCCACTGCTGAGCAATACCGGAACTGTTGTACTCTCTTCTGCTACCGACAACGCTGACAATGCTCCTTTAGCAGACGATTCGGTAGTGGCAGCTGCTGTAGAAATGTCGATATTATCCCTACCGACCACACCTTTGAATTCCGCTGAAGAGTCATCCCTCTGACCCAGCTTCCATACTGGACTGGCAGCCGCTACTTTATCCGTCTGCAATTCTGCGCTTCTTGAAGGCGTGTATATAAACCAAGCGATCATCGCTATAGCTACGACCGCTAGTAGTCCAGATAAAACGACTCTATACCTATGGGATAACCATTTTTTTATCATATGATCCACCCTCTCTCCTCATATTTTTGGACCGGGAAAGAGTATCAATCAAGGAAGAAACAAAGCGTTTCCGGGAATCACCGCTTTCGCTTCATGCTGACTTTCCCACATAAGACGTGCCATCGCGTCGCCCATTTCATCATAGTATTCCACTTTTACATCTACCATTTTGCCTGCTTCCAAAGTAATACTGCCTTTACGCTCCGTCCAGCTTTGTTTGAACCAGCTGTCAATCACCAACTTGCCGTCTACCCATACGCGAATACCATCATCGGATATCGTTGTGAACGTATAGGTCTCGCTATATTGTGGTTTGATTTTACCCGTCCAGCGAACCGAGAACTGATCGGCATTCACCTTTGGATCAGCTGCATTGGCGCGCCAGTTGTAGTCCAGCTTGCTATCTGTACGGATCAAAGCAGGACTTCCATTCAAATTCATATTGTTAAAATATTCGCCCTGAAGCCCGTTCACATATACCACATCAGGAACGGAAGGAGGGGTCGGAACCGGGATAGGCTCACTTTGTCCCTCGTCCGGTAAGGTCGGTACATCTGTCCCAGGTTGTTCGATTGCTGCCAGCCCATTTTTCACATCATCCCGTGTCAAACTCTTCGAATCATTCATATAATCCTGTATTTGATTTGTTGTGTTATTCTCGGTCAGCATCTTGCCCCAAGTCATGGAATATACCCATTTAGGCTGAGCCTGCAACACCTCAGAACTAGGCATCTCACCGTGCTCCCCAATGGCAATCGGCTTATTCCGTGCCAGCCCGAGCAGACCTTCATAATGACTTTGCTTAAAATCATTGTTGTAAATGTCTACTGCCAAAATGTCCACTTTGTCATCTCCCGGGTATTTCGGGGTATACGGGACAGTATACGAATTGGGCGCATTCGGACTCCATACCCACAGCAGATTGTTCAATTGATGTGTGTTTGTAAAACGGTCGTACATGATATTCCATAGCTGATTGAAATTAGTTTTGTTTCCCCACCAGAACCAGTCACCATTCATTTCGTGGTAAGGTCTCCACAAAACCGGAACCCCTGCATCACGAAGCTGCTTTAACGAAACAGCGACCTTATCCAGATCGGCAATGAGGAGGTTATACTGCGTAGTACCTGGGGTCACGTATTTGTTGAACTCTGTCTGACTTACTTTCGCCTGTACATTGGCCCAAGTCAGTGGCCTACCCGGTAGCGCTTCATGAAAAGTCATCGTCACAATACCACCGGATCTGCTCCAATGGATAGCACTATCGACGACATTTTTACGTTGTGCTGCTTCCGTAGCGTCAGATTGACCAGAGATAGCTCCCATCTCATAGCCGTGTACACCAACATATGCCTGACTGATTTTTTGGACCTTGTTACTTAATTCATCCGGACTTTCCAAATAATCATGCTGACCGGTGACTATTTTTTCCCCTGAGATGTTGAGTAAATAATTGTATAGTTCACGGGCCTGAGTAGAAGCGTCCGAATTAACAGGTTGTAATGAAGTGGCATTCGCCACAGACAGAGAATCACCAAAACCGACGGGCAACAATGAAAAAAGCATAACAAAGGGGAGTACATGACGTATCAGTCGATACAGAGGAATAAAATTGAATCTCACTTTCGCTCTTCCTTTCGGTAGCCAGGCTGCCATCCTTGTAGAAGGCCCTTTAGCTTTGCGTACCTGCCTTTCGACAGGGCTGCGTTTATCGTTGGAAGGAGTTTGGATTCCTTCTTACCCTAAGTATCGACTTTCTTTTACCAAAATTTAATAGGTCATGTTCATGAATTTACAGGTTTTCGCCCAATTTCGACAGTTTGAGCTATGAATTTTCATGAATTCGTCTTTTTTTTCGTTTTTACGAAAACAATTATGAGATAAATTGGTGACGGGAAATTTCATTCCAATCCATACAAAAGCGGACAATATCCTCTTCAACCAATTCAGAACCAGTCTGCACCTCAATAAAATCCACATCGGTCACAGCCAAAATGCTATGCTTCGTTCCTTCAGGAATGCGAACTACATCACCAGCTTTTACTTTGTGCAGCTTCTCATTCAAAATAATTTCCGCTTCACCGCTAATAATGGTCCAAATTTCACTCCGTTTGAAATGAAGCTGATAGCTGATATTTTTGCCTTTCCGTACGCGGATTCGTTTGGTCAATACCTCGTTACCCTCGTCATACTTGACATAATCCACAACCCGATACTGCCCCCAACGACGTTCTTCATACATTGGACGCTGATCATGAGCCTTGAGCACTTCCTTAATGCGAGGACTTTCAGCCTTATTGGTCACAAGAATACCATCCGGGCTAGCGGCTACAATCAGATCATTCGTTCCAATGATCGCCACAGGAATGTCTAACTCGTTAATAAGACTCGTATTGACGCAATCCTCCGTTACTACACCTCTGCCCACTTGTTGATTAGACATTTCTTCTGTGAGCGTATTCCAGGTGCCCAGATCCTTCCAAAAACCATCATACGGAAGAACTACGATATCCTTTTCCTTCTCGACTACTTCATAGTCAAAGCTGATTTTTTCCAGAGATGCGTATTGCTTTTGCATTTCTTCATAATTCAGCGGCAAACCCTTGGATGCCAAGATATCCAGCAAATAACTTAATTTGAATGCAAAAACCCCGCAGTTCCATAGAGCATTGCGTTCAATTAGACGCTCCGCCTGCTCCCGGTCGGGTTTCTCTTGAAAATGGCTCACTTCGCGGTAGCCAGTGCTACCTTGGGTGGCATCGTTTTTCGGAATAATGTAACCATATTTCTCTGAAGGATAGGAAGGGACAACCCCGATTAAAGCAAGCTTGCCTTCACTCTCCTGGAGTGTATGTTCCAGCTGGGCTACGGAAGCGAAGAAAGCATCCTCAACATAAGGATCTACAGGCAATATAGCTATAATTTCATCAGGGGAAACACCAGCAATGGAATATAGATAAGTCGCTGTCAGCGCAATCGCAGGAAAGGTGTCTCTGCGTTCCGGCTCAACAATGATGCGCGTATTCGGCCCGACCTGACTCTGGATCATTTCGACCTGTGCTCTCCCTGTCGCAATAAACGAGGATTCTGATAATCCGTTGTCTCCCAATTGTCTCCATACCCGCTGTACCATGGATTCCGAAATCCCCTCCGGGCTCTCCAGTACCTTCAAAAATTGTTTGGAACGGGAATCGTTGGACAAAGGCCATAATCTTTTACCGGAACCACCAGACAAAAGTACGAGCTTCATAACTCTCCACTTCCTCTCTATAATGTATGGGTGATCGGATGGGGCAGGGTTGAGTAGTCCGCTACGGGCTGGATTTGATCTTACGATCGCTGTTGCCGTGGGATTCTTTGGATTGTGTAAGACATTTATATGTAAGAATCCCAAGTCAAAGGCGAACGCTCCGCTTCTCCAGATTCAAATCCATCCCTGCGCTACTCAAAAATGCATCATATCGATCATATCTTGTGGTGCAAAAGGCACGACCGGACATTATTAAGTCCGGTCAGCCTGTAAGACGTTCGAGAACTCAGAGCTTGCCCGCTGTGCTTGCAAGCTTCAAGTAATCGAGGTTTCGTAACGCCTTGCCAAGATTGCCTTCGGCAACCGCAATGGCGTACTTGATCGGAAGGAGCGGCTTCAACCGCGCCGCTCCTTCCGATACGCCTTCCTACTCCCCCCCATAAGGTGGGAGTTTAAAAACTGTGACTCCACGGCGAAAAGCAGCGGAGCGGGCAGAATTGTTCTGAAGAAGCGTCAGCGTTTGCCTTTATCCCCGGATTTTAACCTTTGAATGTTTTATATAATCCAGAAAATCCGGGGGTAACAGCAATCGGAAGAACAATCTGCACGCGCAGCGCCTTCAGCGCCTCCAACACCGCCACAGTCACTTTTTAATCTGTCACTTTTAAACTTCCACTTTATCCCGATTCCACCCACTCATCCGCGGACGACCCACGGAGTAGTATTCCAGCCCGGAGCCTTGGATCTGTTCCTCAGCGAATACGTTACGACCGTCAATGAGAACCGGCTTGCGCAAAATGGAGGCCAGTTGTACGAGATCGACTTTTTTGAACTCTTCCCAATCGGTCAACAGGCACACAGCGTCGCTACCTTCAGCGGCTTGCTGTGGGGATGAGCACCACATAATATTCGGGTGATCCACGCGCTCCTTGAATTTATCCATCGCAATGGGATCATACAGTTTGACAATAGCGCCTGCCTGAATGAGCGTTTCTACGATTTCCAGTGCTGGAGCTTCGCGGATGTCATCTGTATTTGGCTTGAAGGCGAGGCCCCAAATGCCAATGGACACACCGTTCAGTTGACCCAGCGATTCGCGCAGCTTGGATACAATCATAAAGCGCTGGTCGGTATTCACCTCGACCACCGATTTCAATAACTTAAATTCATAGTCTACATTACCTGCAATTTGGATAAGCGCATTTGTGTCTTTTGGAAAGCAAGAGCCACCATACCCAATCCCTGCTTGTAGGAAAGAGGAGCCAATCCGTTTGTCCATACCCATACCGTCAGCCACACAGGTGACATCGGCGCCAACCTTTTCGCAAATATTAGCGATTTCGTTAATGAACGAAATTTTAGTTGCCAGAAACGCATTGGACGCGTATTTGATCATTTCAGCACTACGGATATCCGTCACATAGATTTTATCCGTGAACACCTGATGCAGAGTGACCATGGTCTCACGCAATCCTGTATTGTCCAAACCAATAATGATGCGATCCGGATAAAGCGTATCATTGATGGCTGAGCCTTCTCTCAGGAACTCCGGCGCGGAGACGATATCGAAAGACAAACTCGTGTGACGAGCCAACACGTCCTTAATCTTTTCGTTCGTTCCGACAGGTACAGTACTCTTGGTCATAATAATCTTATACCCGTTCATGGCTTTCCCAACATCAGCGGCCGCCTGTTCAATGTATGACAAATTCGCCTCGCCGTTAGCCAGTGAAGGTGTACCTACCGCCAAAATTACGATATCCGAGCGGCGTACCGCATCGGCCAAATCCGAGGTGAACTCCAACCGGCCCGCTTCCAGATTCAACGCGATCAATTCCTCAATACCCGGTTCATAAATCGGAGATTCTGCCCGGTTCAACATGTCGATTTTGTGCTGCTCCAGATCGACACAAATCACCTCATTACCTTTTTGCGCAAAACATACACCCGAGACGAGTCCAACGTATCCAGTACCGATTACAGCCAGCTTCATTCCGTTCATCCTCCTTTTAGAAAGTTCACATAGGCTTGTTCTACATACTTTTTTAATTGATCCTTGAAATTTTCTTCATCAAATTTGCGCGCATGGGTAATGATATCGTCCACATTCCACGCATGTTGCTCAACCTTTTCGACGGCCTCCAGCACATCCTCTACTTGATGCTTGCGGAAAAATACGCCGTTCACATGAGGAACAATCGTATCCAGCGCTCCCCCACCCTGAAAAGCGATGACAGGCCGTCCGGCCGCATTCGCCTCCAAAGGCGTAATACCGAAGTCCTCTTCACCCGGAAAAACGAGCGCTCGGCATTCTGCCATCAGCTTGTTAACCTCTTCATCCTCAAGCCTGCCGAGGAACTCAATGTTCGGGGCAGCCATACCTTCGAGTCGTTTACGGTCCGGTCCTTCACCCACAATGCGTAGCTTGAGACCGTTACGTTTGAATGCTTCGATCGCGAGATCAATGCGCTTGTAGGACACCAATCGGGATACGATCAGGTAATAGTCACCGATGTTTGTAGCGCGTTTAAAACGGGATGTATTAATAGGTGGGAAAATCACATCCGAATCCCTTTGGTAATAGTGCAAAATTCTTCGTTTAACAACCGAAGAGTTGGCGACAAACTGGTCTACGTTGCGAGAAGTTTTGGCATCCCATGTTTTCAACCGGTTCATGTACAGCTTGAGCATGTTTTTGAGCAGGTTGGATTTGGACTGCCGGGCCATATATGTATCGTAATCCCAGGCAAACCGCATCGGCGTGTGACAATAACAAATGTGAAACGTATGTTTGGGTACCTGGATGCTTTTCATAAATGCACTGCTGGAGCTTAAAACAATGTCGAAATCCCTAAAATCAAAATCACGGATAGCAATGGGATACAGCGGCAGCACTCCTTTGAAGTTGTCCTTCACTCCTGGGACTTTTTGTAGCCAAGTGGCTCTAATATCCGCATCCTTCAAGTTACGCGACAGGCGGTCGTCGCTGAACACCGTTGTGAAGATAGGAGCCTCCGGATACATATCGTGGAATACCTCTACTACCCTTTCCGCTCCGCCCATTTGGATTAAGTAATCGTGTGCTATCGCTATTTTCATCTGAATCATCCTTTAACGCGAATGTCGGTCAGACTCCTGCCAACAAACCCTTATAGTAATGAACTATATCCTTAACTGTGTTCTCGATGACAAAATGCTTCTTGACCCGTTCCATCCCTCTCTCACCCATCTGCTGACGTTCTTGTGGATGCTCCAACATCCAGCGGATGGCTGCTTCCAGCTTAGCCGGATCACCCGGTTCAATAAGCAGCCCGGTTTCATGGGGTACCACCGTTTCCTTGGGTCCACCCTCATTGGAAGCAATCACGGGGAGACCCGCAGCCATGCCTTCAATAATGACCTGACCGAATGGTTCTGGTGTAATAGAGGTATGAATCAGCAAATCACAACGCTGCATCAGGCCTTGAATGTCATCGACGTGTCCCAGCAGATTGACGTTAGCCAACCCGTATTCGCGCATCGTGGACTCTAATCGTTGCTTGTATTCCTCTTCTCCGAACAACGCATCTCCAGCCAGCCAGAATTTCACGCGCTGATCCGGTAAAAAGGAGCGTGCTGCTTCCAGTAAAATATGCTGTCCCTTCCATTCCGCCAATCTGCCGACCAATACGACGTTAAACGAGTCATCACCACGTACATGGGCAGCCGTGTCACGTGCTGTAATTGCTTTGGCAAAAGCGGAATAAACGACAAGCGTCTTTTTGTCCGGGGGTAACTCCAACGCACTCAGCGTGGACTTGGAATTAGCAATCACTCCGTTGGGCAAAAAGCGGGACATCAGCCGAATCCCTTTGGCCACAATCGGCTTCAGATACGGCGGACCGATGTGGTCACGGATATGCCAGATCAAGGGCAGCTTCGCCGATTTGGCGGCTACTGTACCATACAGTGCAGACTTGAGCGAGTTCGTGTGAACGCACACGACCTTTTCCTCCCGCAGCAAGGGCGCAAGTTTTCTACCGTAAGCCAGCAAACGAAAAGCTGCTGCAGGCGCACCTAGATTCACGGCATTCCGTCCCCGATTGCGAATTGAATCGTCCAATGGAACGATGCGCACATCAATATCACGCTGCCGAAGCCGATCTGCTAAATCGCCCTCCTCTGCCAAAATAACGAGCGGGTCGATATGTTCCCCGATATTCGTCAGTATGTTGTACAAAGCGACTTCGCCGCCGCTCCATCTTGCCGTATGGTCAATATAAGCTACTCTCATCATTTCGCCGCCGCCTTTCTATCAAGGACCTGTCGGAACACCTCTTCCACCTGCTCCGCTACATGTCCCCATGTATATCTGCTCAGGACATGGTCCCGGCATTCCCTTGCATTCGGTAGAAGTTCACGATGATCCAGCACACGCAGCAACCCTTCAGCAATGGCTTCACTATCCGTTCCCTTGAACAAAAGCTCGGGACGGAATCCTCTTAAAATCTCCTTGTTGCCACCCACAGGAGTCGCCAGCACTGGCAGTCCCGAAGCCATTGCCTCCACCGTGATCAGACCGAAACCTTCCAGCGCCTGTGTAGGTACGACGAACAAATTCGATGCTTGGTGGTACTGGGGAAGCTCCTCATCCGACACATAACCGAGCAGCCTTACATGGTTATGAAGATTGTATTCCGCTACCTTGGAAGCCAATTCCTCCATCAAGGGGCCCTTCCCTCCAATCAGCAGCAGATGATCAGGATGACGCTCGGTTACTCGTCGCCATGCTTCGAGTAGCTGTAGCAGTCCCATTCGATTAACAAGACGACGAACGGTTAGCACAATCGTCGCGTTTTGCGGCAAATTCAGGCGCTCTCGTACTGCTCCCCGATCCTCTGCCGGGTGGAACCTTTCTACATTCGCCGCTCCGGGAATAATGTGAATTTTGCTGAGTGGAACCTTATAGTGCTCATGCAAAATATCCCGAAAAGTCTCGCTGAGCACTATAAATTTATCCGCCAATCCGTAGGCCTTCATTTCAATGGATTTGGCCAACGTCGTTTTTAGCAAATGCTTGAGGCCCTGTCCTTCAATCTTCATTTCCTCCGTCCACGGTCCATGAAAGGTGGTAACTACCGGGATTCCTCTTTTTTTCGCCTCCAGCGCCGGTCCGACACCATAGGGAGCAAAATGGGAATACAATATATCCATCGGTTGCTTGTCGAACAACTCTGCTGCATATTTTTGCATTAGCTCTCGACGCTTCCAGATGGATTGCTGCTTGCTGCCAATCGTATGAATCCGAATACGGTCGGGCGCTTGCGGCTGCTCGTCACTACAGATTAGAGCATCCAACGTATTGCGCTCTAGCGTAAGCTGCTCACAGATCGATTTGAAATAGGTGTTGAGGCCTCCTGGCTGCAAAGACGGCCAGCTCAACCCCGTTGCCGCAATACGAAATCCGTTATTGTACGACATAGCTGGTTTCTCCTTTCTGCTCGGTATGTCCGTCATCCACGATTTCTATCTTTTTTCGCCGCTTGGTTAGCTCATAATGCTTGAAGCAGACGAGAAACTCATACATCACCCAGAAAACGGCTACGGCAAAACCCGCCAATCCCTTGCGGTATAAGCCTTGGACAAAATACTTCTGCACAAAGCGGGCAGGAGGCCGCCACAACAGTCTGGTAATCCGAAAGGATCTTCCTTTGTTAAATGCCGTCTCTGCTTCCAGATCTGTATATTTATTAAAACGGGTCATATGATCACTGATGCTGCGGAAGCCGTAGTGCCATAACACGCCCTCCAGATTGACAATCTGGGAAGAGGCTACATCCGGCATTTCATGAACAAGACTATTCGTAATGCCATAAATACGCCGATTGTACAAACGAACCAGATATTCGCCTTTATTCATCCATTTGCCGAGAAAATCGCCAATCCGAAATACGGAATATGCTTTGGCCGGATCGTGGAGCGTTTCCTTTACTTTCAACAAGTCTCCAAGCAACTCTGCATCCACTACTTCGTCCGTATCAATCAGGAATATCCAATCAAATTCCGCTTTTTCAACACCAAACATGCGCTGCTTGGCATAACCCGGCCACGGGTTAGAAAACACCCGACAGCCCAAGGATTCAGCTACCTGAATCGTATTGTCCTTGCTCCCTCCGTCAATGACGACGATATCGTCCGCAAAGGGCTTGCAGGATTTAATGGCGGCTGTGATTCGAGTGCCATCATCCTGAGCGATAATAACTACGGATATCCGGTTGTCCGCGGGAACGCTAGACATGTGGTTCATTAGCGGGTGCCTCCTTCTTTATCTAACCGTTAACTGGCTTTTTCCGGATGTAGTGTGACATCGTTGATCGGAGCCATTGAAAATCTTGTTTGGAAATAAGCAGTCTTGGAATTTTCATTTTAAGAACGAATTTAACATTACATAAAATGAAAATGAACCGTAAAATCCCCGAAGACAGCATTGCTATCCCTGCACCCGTCAATCCATATCTCGGCACGAGTATGGACAGCAATGGAATGACGAGCGCCAATCCGACACCCTGTAGAATGGTAACCAGTTTGGGCTTACCCAACGCCATAAATTGTTGTGCCAGCACCATGGTCCCTCCACTGATAGCAACCTCAAGCACCAAGAACCGGAATACCGTGAGCGCTTGTTTAAACTCTTGACCATATAACAATGTAAATACGAACGGAGCAATCAGCATCAGCATCGCCGCAGCCAGAAAGGTTGCCGTTGATGTCACTCGAAATGCCCGAAATGTTATGGCCACCGCCTCTTCCTTATTCAGACCAGAGGCTTTGGGAAACAGCACGACAATGATCGAGGTAGAAAATACATTCACCATCCTGGCCAAGCTGACCGCTACTGCATATAAACCGAGATCAGCGGGTCTGAGCAGACCCGCAATCAAAATCTGATCAATATAAGTGGAAACCTGCCCCATGAGATCATTTCCGTATGAACCCATACCGTAGGTAAAGAGATTTTTAAATTGCGTCCAGCTGTTCTTTACCTTTGGTTTGTACAGCCGAATCATTCGTATCGTGACACCGATATAAATTGGCAAGCCTGGCAGTAAATAGGCCAATGCTGAGGTGTACGGATTCATATTTCCGGTTAAGATCAGAATCGCCAGACCCAGCAGTGTACTCAGCGGTACCAGATACCGGAATAAATTGTACTGCTTATATTCCGAGCGAACTTGAAGCAATGCATTATTGATCTGTGAAATCGCTATGAGCGGACACATCATCATGGAGCACTGCGCGAAAAGTATGACCGATGAAGAAAAAGAGCGCAGCCAATAAGGAATTAGAAAAACTCCGACGAGTGTCGCCAAGCCCCCGAACATGGTAGCCAGCAGCAAGGCCAGACCATACAGCTTGCCCGTTTCCTCCGGTTTCCTTTTCGCATTGTAAATCAATGCAGACGGGACACCGAAGCTCATGCAGAAGGCGAGAAATTGGGACCAGTTCACCATCGCTGTCTGTTCCCCGCGTCCAGTAGGACCCAGGAATCGTGCCGTTAGCACACCAGTCAGCATATTCACGACGAGAATCAGCATACTGAATATCATCGTTTTTACTGCTGCAGAGCTGTTATCCTTGCTTTTGGCAAACCGAATCACTGTGGACCATAGTGTCCGGACAGGTGCGGATAATGCTTGTAAGTTTTGCACAGCCTTTACCTTCTTTCCGCGATGACATCTTTTGCCCATAGTCCTATTCCGATCATCATCCAGATCAGATAGCCGCGCATACCGGGGAAACCATTATCTGATATGAGACTGGCTACAGCTCCGGCCCACGTAGCCAACGCCAGTCTGATATAAGGCTGACTGGCATCTCGTTCGGCAATACGGGCGAGAAGGCGCTTAATGATAACGAACAGACCACCGAAGAAAAAGAATGCCCCGAAAATACCGAAGGTGAGGAAAATGGCGATATATCCATTATCCATAATCCCAAGTTCGCCGAGATCGCCGCCGTTATCAAGCTTGGTTCCGATTCCTACACTCCCGATCCCCTGCCCGACCGGATTGCCAGCAATCGCCGGAAGCATCGTATGCAGTAAATCCAAACGTTCATTGTACGAATGATCCTGCTGAATATCCGTCAGCGTCTGCATGCGAGCCACCAAACCTTCTGCCCCTGGAAGTTTTGGAACAATGATGTAGAGAAGAAGGCCAACTATAGCTAGTTGAAACAAGGTTTTCCACTTTCCCTTGGAAGATGAACTGAGAATGTAAGCCAGCAACATGACGAAGGCAATTAGCCAGGCTGAACGTACCAGCGTGATTAAGAGACAAACGACCGTCAGCAGGATTCCGATCCACCCCAAAGTGCCACGCCAACGTTTTTCCATTAGCATGGGTACAAGTGCCATCGCCAGGAAAATAGCGCAGGGACCGGGCGAGTTCATGGAAGAAAATACTCTGATTTGAAGTGGTTCTGGAACACCAATGGAATTCATTTCTACATGATTCATCCAAAATGCATCCCACGGAGGCACCGTCAAGTACTGGATAATGCCGTAAATTGCCACAAGAACAGCAATGTTGGCATATGAATACAGCAGTCGGTCCAGCTCCTTCGCCTTCATGGGCTTAATCGCAAGATAAGGCAACAGGATCAAAGGAACCACATAATTGGCTAAATCATAAGCAAAAACAATACCATTTTTGAATAACCCGACCACACTTCCGTAGGCCAATTCTATGCCGAAAAATACAGCAATTCGGGTCAAGGGTTTTTCCGCCTGATGAATGCCTCGCAACACAGGAATAATCAACATACTGCTTACCAGCAGCGGTGCCACGCTCAACAAGGAAACCGAGTGATACGTTCCCTCCATCCAATCCGCAATGCGGCGGATTTCCGGGCCTACTGCCCACACTGCCAGTGTGTAAGGAATCAGTAGCCGCGATTGCAGGATCGCCAGCAGGAAGGCCGGAAAAACGAGCGCCAGCAATATGGCTCCCTGCTGGCTCATGGTGGGATTCATCTTGGCGCTGACAAATCCGATGGCGAGTGGCAGCATACAAGCCAGCAATCCCATGCCGATCATGCTGATTCCACGCCGATTTCCTAGCCAAACGGAAATCTGCTGATCTGCCAACCGACTCATGTTTCTCACCCCTGACCTCCCTTCATCCGCTTCCGCTTGAACATCTCCTTAAACAGCAGAACGAGAAATTGGGAATCTTCAATCAAATATCTTTTCCACAATCGTTTAGGCTCCTGAGACAACCTCCAGAACCATTCAAATCCCGTCTTCTGCATCAGCTCCGGTGCTCTTTTCACATTTCCAGACAGGAAATCAAAGGTCGCTCCCACCCCAATCGAAATCGGAGCACGGTAAGTCTCATAATATCTGTAGATCCATTTTTCCTGCTTAGGTGCGCCTACACCTACAAAAACGATGTCCGGGCGTGCCTCTTGAAGCAGTTGGATAATGTGCCTATTCTCCTCCTCGTTTTTCTCAAAGCCATAAGAAGGAGAGTAACAGCCCACCACATTCATGTTCGGATAAGATTCCTGGAGATTGAGCATAGCCTTCTCAGGAATACCGTCAGCTGCACCGAGAAAAAATAAACGATAGCCTCGATCCTCAAAAGCCTCTCCCAGCCGAGTGAACAAATCTGACCCGGACACCTTTTGTTTGAGGGGTTTTTTCAGTAACTTGGACGCCCATATGATAGGCATCCCATCGGCCACTACAGCTCCGGCATCCGAATACACCTTGCGGAATTCATCATCCTTGCGAAGCTTGATCACATGATCGACATTACAGGTCAAAATGTAGGAATGACGCTGATGTTCAATAGAAGTATCTATAAATTCGAGTAGATCATTAAAATCGTAATTATCAAAGTTGACATCGAACATGTTCACTCTGCTCATCGTATCACTTCTCTTTGCGAAAATCGGTTTGAGTAGATGTCTGGTATAACGCGTTCAAATACCAGCAAAATGGAATAATCATCTGAACCGTTGACAACGTATTATCTGAAAACGAGTAGATCAGAAAGCCTGCAATTAAGCTTGCAAAATAAGGTTTGATAGACTTGGCAAGCGATTGGTAAATGAGAGCGAACACGATCAGCAATGAAAGTATTAATAGCCCGCAACCGATATATCCCGTGTCAAAATAAAAGCGTATATACTCGTTATGCGGTACAACAAAGCCATTGAATAATGTCCCGTCGTTCGCGACCGTTACCGCGCCAAGACCTCTCCCTGACCAAGGGTAATCATGTACTCTGTTCAAAAAATATTCCCATGCCTCCGAGCGTCCCGACAGGTCAATGCCTGTATCGGTCTCCCGTTCGAAGGAGCGTTTTTTTAAATTGTTCCATTGCAGGGCCACCGCCCCCAGAGCAACCAAAAACGATCCGGCCAGCGGTAGCAAATAATTGACTTTCCCCTTGAGGTACTGACGGGCAATATCAAACAGATACACAGCAAACATTAATAACAATGCCAGAATCGGTCCACGTGTACCGGTGGCGATCAGAATCAGAAAGTTCAGTGCCAACACAGTGTAATAAAAAGCGGCTTGCTTGGGTTTACGCTTGACCTCAATTAGAGAGACAGCAATTCCGAGAAAGGAGAGCATTGCCAGATGCGGCGGTATATTCGCTCCTTGTACTCTGACTGCGCCCGTAAATTCTACATCCGTAAACGAATGCAGCCCTAGAACCTGCAAACCCAGTCCAATGACCACACTAATAATGGGCAACAAACTGATCAGTCGGATATGCTTTTCTGCCACATCCTTTTTCCACTGGATCAGTAAAAAAAAGAAAGGGAGTGATAAACCGACGAACGCCTTGACGGCAATCGAGGTCGTTAACAAAGGCAGCCATGCTGAAAATCCAAATGTGATCCCCAGCATGATCACCAATGCCCAGACCGGATAGCTGAACTTGAGACGTATGCCATACACGAGCATGCACGGCACCAGCAGAGCCAAAATGCCCAATTTGTACAATGACAAAATCTCAATACCGAACACGCCACCCTGATACAGAGAATCGACTGAGACTGCTGTACTTAGCAAAACAGCGTAGCTGATGCGCTCTGGATGATGAATGGAAACAGCCAGCAAGAGCAGTAAACATACCGCCGCAATACTGACCACCGGCTGATAGGTAGCCGCAATTCCTACAGCAAGAGCGCCCAGTAGAAAAATAAAAACATGCTGTATGGTGTTTATTCTAGTAGTCCAAGGATAGTTACTCATGTTCCATCTTTCACCCCGCAGCTGACTCGCTTTTCCGGTTGCGCAGTGTATCCAGCGTCCCACGGATACTTTCAAGCCTGCACCGGTTCAACAGCTTCCTGCCCTCACTACGCGCCAGCAGGGAATCCACAGTGATGTATAACACTTTGGCTGCCGTCTTCGCCATCAGCATCGCGTTGCCGCGCAGACCTACGGCCTGAGCAGCGTTAGACATGCCCTGACAATAGTAGCGGTTCATGATCCATTCTTTCGTTAACCGTGAAGCCGGCACAAAATGTTCCACAGACATGTGTGGATGATACATAATCGTTCCACCATTTTTACGAATTTGCTCGAAAACCCACGATTCTTCACCAGATAGAAGAATATCTCCCTTTCTGCCTAGATGAAGCGGGAACATAACGGCGGCAAAAGCCGTTTTGCGCATCGCCATATTCGCTCCAAATGGATTCAGTCCCGACGGATATTCACGAACAGCTTTGCCCAGATCAATAATTGTGTAAGGCAGTTCAAGCGGGCCTGTCAGCCAACCCGGTCGTTCCGTCTCAAACATAGGGTCAATTTTCCCACCCATAGCCGTCAGCTCAGGATTGTTCCCGAATGCTGACATAATCGTTTGCAACCATGTAACACACGGAATTGCATCATCATCGAGAAAAGCAATGACTTCCGCTCTTGATAACGTAATGCCTGCATTACGAGCAGCAGACAGTCCTTGTTCGCGCTCATAATGATATCGGAGATGGATATTCTGACCATGGGCGACGGTGAACCTTTTGATCGTCGCTGCTGTATGATCGGTGGATCGGTTATCGACCACAATGATCTCAGCCAGTGCAAGGTCTTCCAGTTCCAGCAGGGACATTAACGTTTTCTCCAGCAGGTCCGCCCGGTTATAGGTGCAAATAACGACGGACACTGCGGGACATCGCTTGAATGCATCCATCAGTAAGCATCCTTGGAGAACAGCATTTTAACGCCTGTTTTCATGATGATTTTCAAATCGAGCCACGTATTGCGAACATGAATATACTTCAAATCCATTTGCACCATTTCTTCGAAGCCTACACTGTTACGTGCGCTCACCTGCCAGTAACCCGTACATCCCGGTGTTACAATCAGGCGTTGCTTATCATAATCGGAATATTGCTCGACCTCGCTGGGCAACGGCGGACGCGGACCGACTAAGGTCATGTCGCCGACCAACACGTTCCACAGCTGCGGAATCTCATCAATACTCGTCTTGCGCAGAAAACTGCCAATTTTCGTGATCCGAGGATCGTTTTTAATTTTGAACATGGCGCCGCTCACTTCATTCAGCTCCATCAAGTCCTTTTTCAGTTCCTCAGCATTGGACACCATTGAACGGAATTTATACATATCGAATAACTTCTCATTCTTGCCCACCCGAGTTTGCTTGAAAAACACGCTTCCCTTTGGGTCTTCGAGCTTAATCAAAACGCCTACCACTACAAAAAGCGGAAGCAAGACGATCAAGCCCACGAACGACAGCAGCATATCAAGGAGGCGTTTTGTGACCAGGTAGGACGTTTTATCCTGAATTTGTGTATTTCCGTATGGCATGTAAAACGCTTTACCTGACATGACAGCCTCGCCGTCCTCCGGTAAATTTTCCATGCTCATGCTGACGTCCCCCCTCTCAACCTGCCGTGGTTGCTTTCTCGGTCTTTTTCAACCATTCATTCATGGCCTCCATAACCGGATACTTCAAATCATCGCTGGCAAGTGCAAATTCAAGTGTGGTTAGAATATATCCAAGACGTTCACCTACGTCATAACGTGTGCCTTCAAAATCATAGGCGTACACACGCTCACTCTGATTCAGCTTTTGGATCGCATCCGTCAACTGAATTTCGCCGCCAGCTCCTTTTTCCTGAAGATCAAGATATTTGAAAATTTTCGGCGAGAACACGTAGCGACCCATAATAGCCAAATCAGATGGCGCTGTGCCTGGAGCCGGTTTTTCTATAAAATTATTCACTCGGTACAAGCGTCCGTCCTGCTGATCCGGTTCAATGATGCCGTACCGGTTCGTAAATTCCTGCGGTACCCGCTGCACACCGATAACCGAATTTTGAGTTTCCTCATACTGATCCATCAGCTGGCGCAGGCAAGGCTTTTGGCCTGTTACGATATCATCACCCAGCAGCACACCAAACGGCTCGTCCCCGATAAAGCGTCTTGCGCACCATACCGCATGTCCGAGACCTTTGGGTTCTTTTTGGCGAATGTAGTGAATTTCCACTCCCGAAGAACGCTGTACTTCCTCCAGAAGCTTCAGCTTACCGTCCTCGAGCAGTTTGGATTCCAGCTCAAATGCGTTGTCAAAGTGGTCCTCAATGGCACGTTTGCCTTTACCCGTAACGATAATAATGTCCTCAATACCAGAAGCAATCGCTTCTTCCACGATATATTGAATCGTAGGCTTATTGATAATCGGAAGCATTTCCTTAGGCATCGCTTTTGTAGCAGGGAGGAAGCGCGTACCTAACCCTGCTGCTGGAATAATGGCCTTTTTCACTCTTTTCGTCATCGCACTCATTCTCCTTGCTTCATCGAATTTTGGTGTTGCTTACTTCACCTGATTCATCACAATTCCAACCAGCGTCGCACTGGCCTGCTCCATGAGTTGCTTTGTTTTACGTAGATCTTCCCGTTTGGTACGACCATGTCTAGCGACGAGAATCACACCATCCGTTAAGCCTGCAATCAGGCGAGCATCCGTATAATTCAGCGCCGGAGCCGAATCGAGTAAAATGATGTCATATTCACGTTTGAGCTCTTCCAATAGCTCAGCCATACGTTCGCTACCGAGCAGATCTGCTGCGTTGTACAGGGTGTCTCCACCGGGAACAACCGATAGCTCCAGGCCACCATGTCTAACGATAGACTTGGAAGAAGCCCCACCGCGCAAATAAGCCGATAGACCTCCGGTATTCTCCATTCCGAATATCTCGTGCAGCGCTGGTTTATGCAGATTGCAATCCACCAGAGCTACCTTCTTGCCTTCTTGTGCAAAGGAAACTCCGATGTTGGCGAGCAGTGTTGTTTTACCCGCTCCGCTTTCCGGCGAGGTCAACAATAGAACCGTGCCACGGTCCTTTTGCCCAATCACCTGCTGCCGGATGTATGTACGGAGGGATCGAAATGATTCCGAGATATACGATGATGGATTACTTTCTGTAATCAACATGTCATTCAATCGCAGCATATTTACGCTCCCCTACCCGTTCTTTGGAATTTCCGGCTGCTCCATCGACGTCCTTCTTGCGAATGACTGGAATCGATGCAATTACCGGAATACCGATGTCCGCGTCCGCTTCTTTCTCCGAGCGCAGCGTACCGTTAATGCTTTCCAGGAACACAATCGTGCCCAATGCAATCATCAGCGATACGAGAAAACTAATCGCAATATTCATGAGCGGGTTCCCATTAATCGGGTCAGGATTGGCCTGAGGGTCCGCTTCATTTAAAATTTTCACATTATTCAATTCCATCAATCCCGGAACTGTCTGTACGAATTTCTGGGTTACCGCGTTTACAACCGCTGCGGCCTGTGGATAGCTCCCTGCCTCAAACGTCAAACCGATAACCTGACTTTTATCCGAGGATTTAATCTGCAGTTTCTCTGCCAACTTCTGCTGCGTCAAACCGAACTCGGGATGAGTCGCTACAACAGCGTCCATAATTTTAGGTGAAGTGAGAATTTGCTTGTAGCTTTCCACCAAATTAAGACTTGTGTTGACGTCGTTCAGATTGTTGCTCCCCTGCTTGGCGGAAATATGATTAACCAGCAGTTGGCTTGAAGCGGAATAGACTGGCTTCACGACATTGTCGCTCACAAAGTATGTTGTTACACATGAGAGAATGACAAAAATTGCGATCAGCCACAATCTTCTTTTAATCAGGACTAGATAATCCAAAATGGTTTTCTCCACAAAAATCCTCCCTCCTATACAATTTCTCTTCATATTTAAGTATGACTTTATTGTAACAATTGGCTCTGTGAACGACATGGAACCGAATGGCACTTTCTCCCTCACTATGGGGGGAGGGAAATGTATACTTTCGGATACGGCATGGTATACTTTTGTACCATGCTTTGTCGATTATGGAAAAAGAAATCGAAAAAAGCCTCAAAATCACAAAACTTGGTGATTTTGAGGCTTTTCTTTCCACTCGCACATGAAAGTGCAGCGTAGCTTATAGAGTCAGCGCATCATTGTTGGCTCGTACTTCGCCAGACCGATGGCATTGGCATACAATGCTGCCTGCGTACGATCCGCCAGCCGCAGCTTGGCCAGTATCTGACTGACATGCTTTTTGACTGTGAACTCACTGATAAATAACCGGGATGCAATTTCACGATTGCAAGCTCCTTGTCCCAGCTCGACCAGCACTTCCTTTTCCTTTGGCGTCAGGTCGTCGGTCAGATTGCCCGCATCTTCACGCAGCTTGTTTTCGAGAATAGCCGGATCATAATATTTGCGTCCTTTGTTGACAAGATGAATCGCGTAAATTAGTTCCTCAGGCAATGCTTCCTTAAGCACATAACCGTCCACGGAAGCTTCCTCTGCTTTTAGAAAATCTTCACGTGTTGCGGAAGAAGTCAGCAAAATAAATTTGCTTCTGAAACCGCGTCCGCGCGCTATCTTGATAATATCCAGCCCCGATTCATCAGCTAGTTTCAAATCCAGCAGCACCAGATCCGGATCCGTTTCCTCTATCACCACAAGTGCTTCCTGTTGATTCTGGGCCTCTCCCGCAAACTGAACATTGGGCTGCATGGATATAACCGCAGCGAGTCCTTTCCGTACTAAAGGATGATCATCGACAATGACAATTTTCATGATTCGGCCTCCTGTCTACAGTTCAGGATTTGCATAATCCCTATGTATCCGATTGTTACCGCAGATTTTGTATTGCAGAATGTTCACACATTTTATTCGAGGATTTTGCAAAATCCTCATTCATAAGCATTTACCGGAATGGACAATCGGATCTGTGTTCCCTCTCCGATTCGACTTGAAATATCAAATTCGCCTCCCATCGATTGAGCTAAATATTCCATATTCATCATGCCCAGGCCCCCGCCTGCACTGACCGCCTCACCTCCTGCTACCATTCTCGCCGTCTCAAACCCTACTCCGTCGTCATGAATAGACAGTCTAATCACTTGGGGCGTCAATTTTAACTTCACATCAATTCGCTTGGCCAATCCATGACGGATTGCGTTCCCCGCCGCTTCGGAAATGATCCGGAATAAAGCCTTTTGGTACAAATACGGAAGTGAATAATGATCACCATGAATGTCAAAATCAATTTGTACATGGTTCAGCTTGGAGAGTGTATGCAGATGACTTTTCACCGTCCCTAACCAAGTTGAGCCTCCGCTTTTTTTCGAACTTAAACTATGAATCGCCCCTTTCAGCTCTCTAACCGCTTGGTTGGCTGATTGCTGAATTAGATCAATTTGCTCCTCCACCTGCTCCTTTGGCTGATGACACCAGGTTTGCCGGAGAGAATGCGTTGCGTACACAATACCAAAAAGACTTTGAGAAACATTGTCATGCATTTCATTTGCAATCCGGTTCTGCTCATTCGTCACAATCAGCTGATTTTCAATACGCTCCAGCTCATAGCGCTCCAAGAACACAGCGCTGAGCTCAGCCAAGAATATCAGTTGTTGCACGAGCCAGCGTCTTCCTGTCAGACTTTGATCCGGGCCCAGCTTGAGGCCAATCGTCGCTACAAAACGGGTCGTCATCGGTACGGTGATCATGAGGAAATCGCCCCATTCTGGCAGATGTCTGAAAAATGGTTCACGTTCTTCCCTGAATTCCTCCCGATAATTCCCCAGCTCCTCGAATAGCTGCTCCTCCTCCTCTACCGTCCAACCTGTCTGGCTGCTTGCCGGTGCATCCTCCTCCTGACTATCCAGCCAGAAAAATGCACGGCTTTGCTTGGTTAGCTTGACCGTATAGTCCGAGATGACTTGACCGAGATTTAAAGCCTCATTGTGGCTGGTCGTCTCCATGATGTGGTAAATCGACTTGATATGATCCATCGTCTCATTGGCTTGTTCTTTAGCCACCTTCAGTTCGTCCTTCATGACGCCGATAACCTGCATTGCCATCGTAGTTGCGATCAGTACCAGAAACAAATTGATGTTCTGCAATATAAGATCCCACAAAAAATATTGACCTGGTGTAAAAAAGATATAACAAAATGTAAGCACCAAGCCGATATAAGAAAGGAGGAGTGTCCAACTGTATCTCATAGACAGATGAGCACAAGCCACCAGCATGGGGGTAATCACATACCATTTGAACGGGCTATCCATCCCTCCGGTTGGGAACAACAACAAAATGATCCCTGCTGTCTCTAGTGCAATGCTACATTTCAATACCATATCATGAAGTCTGTATTTACGGTAAATCCAAGTAAATGCTGTAACGGATAAAAATAGAAAACCAATCAGTAATAGCTTCTGCCACACGATTAATCTAGATGATTCGAACAGAAAAACAAGTGACGTTAAAGATAGTGATACATAACGGTATAAAAAAATCATTTGGTCTTCTGCTGACTTCCTCAACTTCATCCTGTCACCCTATTCTGTGTTTTGAAGGGACGATGGGCATATTAGGTTTGTTTGTGTTTGTGTACTCTAAAAAAATCATAACCAATCCAAAAATAAATAACAAGACATAAACTCTTACGTAAACGGTTACATTCCAAAAAATTTGGTACTTTTTATAACATATTTACCGTTTCAGGAAAACATTTTGGGGGTAATGTCAGAATTTATGACGTTTGTCAAGGAAATAAATCACATTTTTGTAACCTAAAAAAGACTTGCTGGTACCACCGTGATTATAACAGCGGTATTCAGCGAGTCCTTTTTTAGTAAATTTGGTAGTCTACATTTTAACCCCCGGCACGCGCCAATTCACGCATATTGGCTTCAAATGCTGCCAACAGAGCTTCATCTCCGCTCAAACCAGTTGCCTCTTCTTTTTGGATCTGTTCAACCATACGCTTGTAATCCTTTGGAATCACTCGTACAAACTGCTGAATCGCAGTCTGCCAATCATCCAAAATACGTTGTCCCGCTTCACTACCCGTGTAAGTGACATGGCGTTGAATCAAGCCGCGCAAATCCGCTGCTTCTGCAGGATCTTCCACACCTTCCAGCAACACCATTTCCAGATTACAACGGCTCAGGAACGTCCCCTCAGGGTCATAGACATAGGCAATACCTCCGGACATTCCGGCTCCAAAATTCCGTCCGGTTCCACCCAATACAGCTACACGTCCACCCGTCATATATTCGCAACCATGATCACCAACGCCCTCAACTACAATACGTGCGCCGGAGTTCCGAACGGCAAAGCGCTCGCCTGCGATTCCGCTAATGTAAGCTTCACCGCTGGTGGCTCCATACAATGCTGTATTTCCGATAATAATGTTCTCTTCTGCCTTAAAGGTCGCTTTGTGAGACTTTTTCACAATAACCTTACCACCAGATAGCCCTTTACCAACATAGTCATTGCTATCGCCTTCCACGCTCAGCGTGATGCCTTTCGGAATAAATGCCCCGAAGCTCTGACCTGCCGATCCAATAAAGTTAAAGCGAATCGTATCCTCAGGCAGACCCGCCACTCCATACTTACGGGTGACCTCGCTGCCCAGAATCGTTCCTACCGCCCGATTCACGTTTGTAATAGGTAAGGTACCCTCAACAGGCGTTCCGTTCTCCAGCGCTTCCGCAGCCATCGGTACGAGCTGTTGCATGTCGAGTGTTTCTTCCAGACCGTGATTTTGGCGTTGTACGCGGTAACGTACACTACCTTCTTCCAACTCAGGAACATGCAACAGCAAGCTCAGGTCTACGCCCTTCTTCTTCCAGTGCGAATCGGCGTTCACGGTATCCAGACAATCCGTACGTCCAATCATTTCCTGAATCGTACGGAAGCCCAATTCCGCCATAATTTCACGGACATCTTCCGCGATGAAACGCATAAAATTCACCACATGGGCAGGATCGCCCATATAATTTTTGCGTAGCTCCGGATTCTGCGTAGCCACACCAACCGGACATGTATCCATTTGGCATACCCGCATCATAATACAACCCAACGCCACGAGCGGCGCTGTAGAGAAGCCGTATTCTTCCGCGCCCAACAGGGCAGCTACTACCAAATCGCGGCCAGACAGCATCTTGCCGTCTGTCTCCAATACCACGCGATCGCGCAGGTTGTTTAGCATCAGCGTCTGATGCGTCTCCGCCAGGCCCAGCTCCCAAGGCATACCCGCATGGCGGATGGAGCCTTGCGGGGAAGCGCCTGTACCACCGTCATAACCGCTGACCAGAATAATGTCAGCACGGCCTTTTGCTACCCCTGTAGCAATCGTGCCTACGCCTACTTCTGACACCAGTTTCACGTTAATGTCAGCACGCGGATTGGCGTTTTTGAGATCATAGATGAGCTCTGCCAAATCCTCGATAGAATAAATATCGTGATGCGGCGGTGGTGAAATCAAACCTACTCCTGGCGTAGAACCACGTACCTCAGCGACCCAAGGGTATACCTTACGTCCTGGCAGTTGTCCACCTTCGCCCGGCTTAGCGCCTTGCGCCATTTTGATCTGAATTTCGTCAGCATTCACCAAGTAATTCGATGTTACACCGAATCGGCCCGACGCTACCTGCTTAATCGAACTGCGGCGAGAATCGCCATTGGCATCCGGTATGAAACGTGCAGGGTTCTCCCCACCTTCACCCGTATTGCTCTTGCCACCGATCCGATTCATCGCAATCGCCATATCTTCATGCGCTTCCTGACTGATCGAGCCAAAGGACATGGCTCCTGTCTTGAAGCGACGCATAATGGATGCAGCGGATTCCACTTCATCCAGCGGCACAGGCTCACCAGCAGGCTTCAATTGAAGCATGGAGCGAATCGTCAAATACTGTTCAGATTCACCCTGTATCAGCTTGGCGTACTTCTTGTAAAGCTCGTAGTCTCCCGAGCGTACCGACTGCTGGAGCAAATGCACCGTTTGCGGGTTAAACAAATGTTCTTCCCCATCGTTACGCCATTGATAGTCGCCGCCCGAATCCAGCACTTTGTCGTTGCCGTCCTTGTCAGTGAAAGCACGGTTATGATGAACCAGCGCTTCCGTAGTCACTTCCTCCAGACCAATACCGCCAATGCGGGAAGGTGTCCAGGTGAAATAACGGTCAACAAAATCCTGCTTCAGACCTACAGCCTCAAAAATTTGTGCTCCACGGTACGACTGAATCGTGGAAATACCCATTTTGGACAATATTTTAACGACACCCTTCGTTGCCGCTTTAATATAATTTTTAACTGCCTTTTCGTGCGAGATGCCGCGCAACAAGCCCTGCTGAATCATGACATCCAGCGTTTCAAAAGCCAGATACGGATTAACCGCGCTCACACCGTAGCCAAGCAGTACCGCATAATGGTGAATATCCCTTGGCTCCCCGGACTCCAGCAAAATGCTCACACGTGTGCGTGTACCCTGCTTAATCAGATGGTGATGCAGGCTGGAAACAGCTAGCAACGCCGGAATGGCCGCATTTTCCGCATCCACTCCACGGTCGGACAAAATCAGGATGTTATGACCTTTGTCAATGACACGGTCAGCTGCCTCAAACAATCCTTCCAGCGCCTTGCGTAAGCCCTCAGCGCCTTCCTTCGCTTCAAAGAAGATCGGAATCGTCATCGATTTGAAGCCAGGACGGTGTACGTGGCGAATTTTGGCAAACTCCTCATTCGACAACACCGGCGAATCCAAACGAATCTGACGACAGCTTTCCGGTTCTGGATGCAGTAAATTGCGCTCTGCTCCAATCGTAGTTGCGGTTGACGTTACAATCTCTTCACGAATGGCGTCAATCGGCGGGTTCGTGACTTGAGCAAACATTTGTTTAAAGTAATTGTACAAACGTTGCGGACGATCAGACAGCACCGCCAATGGTGCATCGTACCCCATTGAGCCAATCGGTTCTGCACCTGTAAGTGCCATCGGCTCCAGAATTTTGCGCAGTTCTTCAAACGTATATCCAAAAGCGAGCTGAAGCTGATTTACATTTTCATGTTTAGGCTCCGGCTGTTCCAGTGCTTCCGGCAGCTCATCCAAATCAACCAAGTGCTCATCCAGCCATTGCTGATAAGGTTCCTCGGAAGCAATACGTTCCTTTAACTCTTCGTCAGAAACGATACGGCCTTCTTGGGTATCAACCAACAGCATACGACCCGGACGGAGACGATCCTTATAGAGCACATTTTCAGGAGCAATATCCAATACGCCCGCCTCTGAAGACAGTGCGATCAGATCGTCCTTGGTCACATAGTAACGTGCAGGACGCAGACCGTTGCGGTCGAGAATGGCTCCGATTTGGATACCGTCTGTAAACGCCATCGCAGCCGGTCCGTCCCACGGCTCCATCATAGTGCTGTGATATTCATAAAATGCCCGTTTCTTCGGGTCCATGGTTTCATGCTTGTTCCAAGGTTCCGGCACCATCATCATGGCTACATGAGGAAGGGAACGTCCGCTCAGATACAGAAACTCCAGTGTATTATCAAACATGGCTGTATCTGAGCCATCTGGGTTAATGACTGGTTTTACCTTCTTGATATCTCCGCCAAACGCTTCGCTTTCAAACTGCGCCTGGCGAGCATGCATCCAGTTCACGTTGCCGCGCATAGTATTAATTTCGCCGTTGTGAATCATAAAACGATAAGGATGCGCACGATCCCAGCTTGGGAACGTATTCGTGCTAAAACGGGAATGGACCAGCGCGATCGCCGATGTCACCCGCTCATCCTGCAAATCCAAATAAAATTTGCCTACCTGCTCGGTTGTGAGCATTCCTTTGTATACAACCTTGCGACATGACAAACTTGGAATATAGAACGACTCACCGTTCTCATCCTCTTGGTTATAGCGAATAGCAAGCTCTGCACGTTTGCGAATGACATACAGTTTCCGTTCGAAGTCCAGCTCTTCCTTCAAATCGCTACTGCGACCGATGAATACCTGACGCACGCCCGGTTTAGCTGCTTTTGCCGATTTACCCAGCATTTCGTCATAAGTTGGAACATCGCGAAAACCCAAACAATTTTGACCTTCGTCCACGATGATATCTCTTAGCTTCTGCTCATGCACTTCACGAACTTTTGGATCATTGGATACAAAAAGCATACCCACGCCATAATGTCCGGCCTTTGGCAATTTAAAGCCCAATCGCTCCGCTTCCTCTTGAAAAAACAGATGAGGGACCTGAATCATAATCCCTGCTCCGTCACCGGAGTTTGGTTCACTTCCCTGACCGCCCCGATGCTCCATATTCACGAGCATGGTCAAAGCCTGACTTACAATATCGTGCGATGGTTTTCCCTTGATGTGGGCAACAAAGCCCATGCCGCAGGCGTCTTTTTCGAATTGGGGATCATATAGTCCCTGTTTGGGTGGTAAACCTGTCTGTCTCATGGAACGCAACCTTTCTGTTATAAAGTCATGCTGGCCTGAAATACAGGCGGCCGAATAGAAGACAGTGGCGACAAGAGGTAACTCAAAGAACAACTACGAGGAATGGGGGACAAAACATGTGACGTATTCAAGGCGGTACGGTCCGCCGAATGCGTATGTTTTTCAATAATTATGCAATGGCTTGACTTGAAAAATACGTCGATTCCACTGATGAATCTAATTAGTTCTATCATTTTATCATTGACCTATCATGTTAGCAATTCAAAGTTTTTATGATTGTGATAATAAATCTTTTACATTACAGCTTCAACGTATCAATGCAAAAATATCTCATTTTTATGTATAAATATTCACTTTTAAAAAACAGCCTTTCCTATTCCTCTAAGGAACAGAAAAGGCTGACAAAGGAGATTTGATGAGTTTATAGACCATCAAGTATATTCCCGTAAATCAGATATCCGTATTAAAATTCGAGACTTTCGCCGGGCTTCAATGCTTTCCCTTCAATGCCTTCTTTGTGCAGACGATCACAGAAGCCGTCTCCGTCCTGCTCAATACCCGGGAACGTATTGTAATGCACCGGTATTACGCGGCTTGCACGCAGCCATTTTGCTGCCAGCAGTGCATCCTCCGGTCCCATCGTATAACCATCTCCGATCGGCAATACCGCAGCATCGATGGAGTTAGTTTCGCCAATGAGACGCATATCGCCAAACAGACCAGTATCCCCTGCATGGAAAAAGGTTTGGCCTCCCATGGTCAATAAGATCCCCGCCGGCTCTCCCATGTAAATGGTTTGCCCGTCCACCGTCAAAGATGAGCTGTGGAATGCAAGCGTGAATTTCACATGGAAACCGTCAAAGTGGTGACCTCCACCCAGATTCATACCGTGAGCTTTGGCCCCCAAGGATGAACAATATTCGGCCAGTTCCGCGACCGCGATTACTGGACAATCATTGCGCTTGGCAATTTCAACAGCATCTCCAAAATGATCGGCATGACCGTGTGTCAACAGCACGGCATCCACCTGAATATCCTCGGCCTGTACGGTTGCTTTAGGATTTCCTGTCAAAAAAGGATCAATAATAATCCGTTTCCCCTCTGCCTCTACCAGTACAACTGAATGTCCATAATATGTGATTTTCATATCATCTACGCCTCCTTTGTCACTTTCATTATTTTGGTTACTTTCCTTTACCCATTATACCTCTTTTGCATACTGGCTTCACCTGTACCCTAAAATTCGTTCACAAAGCTGAACCCTATTGTTTAGAAAGGGCTGTTATTTGTAGAAAGTATGATGACCGATAGTTTTCACCTTCGTACGCGAATGATGAACCGTAAGGTCCTGGGCCAACGTAAGCGACAGGAAAAAACAGGTGTTATCAGGCACGGCTTTATGGCCGTTCAAAGCAGCAGTAACCGCACGGATGCTGTCCTGGTTGGGCTGAACACGACGAAGACGCCCGTTCGCGACCGGACTAAATTGCGCTTTTTGATAAATCACTGCCTGAATCGTATCGGGAAATGGGGCTGACCGCAGCCGGTTTAAGACAACGTTGGCAACTGCCACTTTGCCTTCGTACGGTTCGCCTTCTGCTTCTGCCATCACTATTTTTTGCAGCAGGAGCAGTTCTTTAGCGGAGACAGGATAGCTCCAGGTAGACAACGCCTTGTCATCCTGCGTGAGCATTTTTGTCTTCGTAAAGTAGATGGTTGTAGGAGGGGTTAGGATTGCGGACTTGCTATGCTGGACCTCAGGCTTTTTCTTGCCTGTAGCAACGTTATTCCGAGCTTGTTCCGCCTGCTTCATCTGGGAAGCGGGTAACGGAGTCGGCATGATTTCTTTCCAGCTTGACTGCCCATGAGCAGCGACAAAGATGGGGCTTGTCCTGTTTGACCCGTTATGGGTCCCCATCCTGTCGCCATATGTAGGAGACGAAGAGTTCCCTGACCAGCTCAGAGATTGCATAGGTGCATTTTTATGATTTTTCTGTGTTTGCTGAACCTCAGCGTAGAGGCCTATCCCCAATATACAAACAAGCAGCACACTCAATAGAGGTGCAAACCAACGATGTTCTTTAACGATTTCCATAATGTTCCTCCCGTTAACTATAAGCACATTCCTCAGATATGTAACCTAAAATGCGCTTTTTGAATAACGCTGAAACACTATATCACTAAATTCGCTGATAGATCAAGGCTTTCACCTCATTAATGGGAATGTTTGAATTATTTGGTACATTGGTTTTTGACCCATTCGGGTTGCATATAAAACAAATTCTCCCACTTCCCATGGCTCGCTGCATCGGGCATTTGGCTGCCAAATAGACGGTGGAATAGGCTGTTCTCCTGTGTACGAACGTGCTAGGGTGATATGAGGTCGATAAGGTCGTTCCTCGGGTTTAAAACCCAGCGGTTCGGTAGCCTGGACTATGGACTGGTACAGTTGATCCAGTGAATCACGCTGCCCGGTCACTCCCCTCCACAGTACACGCGGAAATTCTTCACGGCCAAAAAAACCTGCTTCTCCAATGCCGAGTGTGAACGGGTCATGCTCAGCTGCAGCTTGAACTAAAACCTGCTCAAGTTTCGGTATAACCGAGGTCTCCACATCACCCAAAAACTGAAGTGTCACGTGGTAATCTCTGAAATCACTCCATTTGCGAAAAGTCAGGTCTTTTAAATCCTGCTCCACCCAATAATGTAGCTTCTTCTTATGCTCATTCGGGAGAGCAATAGCTGTAAAAAGTCTTTGCGATTCATTTTTCATCAACCTATACCTCCTTTCCTAATTGATATTTGTGGATATCTCAAAAAGTAGCTGTTTGGATTGTCCCTGATCAGGGTAAAGCCATTTGTTGTTATATATAATGACACTGCGAGCTCGTTTTTACCCTCCTTATGCAATTTTTTCGGCAATCTGTTATTCTTGAAAGGATGGTTCGCCAGAATATATTGGAAACTCCAAGGAATCAAAAATCGAGGAGGCTATGAACTATGGGAAACATTTTAAGCTTACATCAACTTACGGAAGAGCAAAAAAAACAAGTTCGTGCAACGGCTCCGGGCTACGAGTTGATTATTGGCAAAGCCCAGGAATTGGAGTCTAAACAAATCCGGGAGGCCGAGGTTATTCTAGGCTGGTCCAAGCATATTGCCGAAGAGGCATTACATCAAGACAGCAAGCTGAAGTGGATACAAACCTGGTCGGCCGGGATTGATAAGCTACCGCTTACCGAATTGGAGAAGCGTAACATTTTACTAACGAATACAAGTGGTGTGCATGCAATTCCAATTACAGAGCAGATCTTTGGAATGCTGCTATCGCATACACGTTATTTACAGCAAGCAGCTCTCTTGCAACGTGAGAAAACATGGCAGCCACCGAAAGGCCAACTGACGGAATTACGTGGCAAAACGCTCTTGATTACAGGCGTTGGAGAAATTGGCCGTGAAACAGCGCGGATTGCAGAAGCCTTTGGCATGCGGGTGATCGGAGTCCGCCGTTCTGGCAAGGAAGCTCCCCATGTAGAGCACATGTATACTAACGAACAACTACACGAAGCATTGGGAGCAGCGGATATCGTGGTAAATATATTGCCATTCACCGAGGAAACCCATCACTTCTTTGACGAAAAAGCATTTGCAGCTATGCGTAAGGGTGCCTTCTTCATTAATGTAGGTCGCGGTGGCACCGTTCATACGGATGCGCTTGTACGCTCTTTGGAACAAAAGCATATTGCCTTTGCCGGACTGGATGTATTCGAGGAAGAACCGCTACCTGCTTCACATCCGCTATGGAGTCTGGACCATGTCTTGATCACACCGCATATTGCAGGCGATACGGACCGATATGCCGAACGGGCGGTGGATATTTTTCTTACTAATTTGAATGCCTATGCCGCTGATCAGGAGTTACCGCTGAATGTGGTTAACTACAAAACTCAGTATTAATACACTACTTACAGATCCAGATTTCCCGACTCATACCTGTCTTATGTATGCGGCATTGCTCCGTAAGGGTCCAGCCTGACTCGGATAACAATGTTTCCATCGGCTCCGTGCTCACGACCACTGCCCGCGCGGCCAAGCGTCTCAGACTGCGCAGCATCTTCTTTTGTTCATCAGCCGGGAGCACGGAGCACAGGTTATAGGGCATATCCAATATGGCCGCATCGTATGTGCCTTCGAGCATATTCATATCCCCGAGCTTCACTAGATCTTCTTCATATCCAAAATGACGCAAATTCACTCGTGCCCCACGCACCGCCAACGGGTTGATATCACAACCGCGAATATCCTTCCCCATGCTCAATGCCTCAATCATTACATTGCCCATACCACAACACGGGTCTAGCAGTTTCAATGAGCCTGACTCTCCCTTTGCGGCTGTTAGATCAGTTGCTGCCAAATTCACAAGTGCCCTAGCTACCAGAACGGGTAGTCCAGTAGAATAATTTTGCGGCTTCTGACGACGTTCCTGCCACGATCTGTCGCTATACTGACACATGCCCAGTAGCCACCGTTCTCCTATCCGAATAACACCAAGGGTGATATCCGGTGTCTTCATTTGCGCCTGGCCATAAATGCGTGCACCAATTCGGCGTTCGATTCCGCGCCGCTCGTCATAGTCGGCCTCATGGTCACCTTCTTTAAGGCACAACACCTTGAAAGTCTTTCCTTCCTCAAGTTGTAACATAGAGGCTGCTTCGCATAGATCTTCCAGTGTTCCCGCATCTGTCATTACATCCAGCCGAAGATGAATAAACGGGCTGGTCCCCGGTTCCAGCCGCCGATGGGACAACAGGATGGAATCCTGCACGGGCGGCTGACCGAACAAGCATTTCAATTCCAAAAGACACAACTCACGCTCTGTTTCATGACACGCATAGGTATATATGTAGCTTGGTTTCATTTCTTCGATATTCGTTTTCTGTTTATTCATGTCATATCTCTTTTCATTTGGAATCAAGGCTAGAATTTACAGCCTCCGCTATTAGACGGTAGGAGTGAAGCCGCTGCTCATAATCGGGAATCGGTGTGACCAACAGAAACTCATCATTATCATATTTAATCTGCAAGCCGCGTAACCGTTCGGCAATATCCGACGGCGTTCCCACTAGCCAGCTGGCTCGCATTGCCGGATCGCCCAATGAAATCTGAGCAGCCCATTGCTGCGCCAGTTCATTCGTCAAGGCACATACTGCTCCTACAGCCACCATGGTACGTGGCTTGTCCATCCGGTTGGATGGCTGAAAGCTGGAGCGGTAAATGCTTAGCATTTCTTCCGTTTGCTGTTCACTCATAAACTGACCGAATACATAGCCTGTTGAATACTGGGCGGCATATTCGGCACTTTTTCGGTTTGTACCTAGCATCCACACTGCTGGCGGCTGTTCAGGCATCGGCCGGGCAAACACAGGCACCTGTTCATATTCATAAGTACCTTCCAGCAAAGCCAATAGAGCTTCCATCGTCTGTGGCAGCTCCGTCACATGTTGAAGAAAATTACCGCTCAGTGCCATCGAAGCATGAGGTCCCCCACCAGGTGCTCTCCCCAAGCCCAATTCGACTCTGCCAGGATATAGAGCGGCCAGTAGATGAAACCATTCCGCGACCTTGACTGGACTATAATGCGGGAGCAAAATAGCACCCGCACCCAGTTTAATTGTCTTCGTCACCGCCCCGATATGCGACAGCAGCACTTCCGGGCTGGAGGAAGCCAGCCCCTCCATATCATGGTGCTCCGAGGTCCAGTAGCGTGTATATCCCCATGCTTCTGCCTGGCTCGCTAGTTCACCAGCTCGTTGAACCGCCTGCTCCGGGCGGTTACCGGGCAGCAACGGCACCATATCGAGCACACCGAGATTCAACCTTTTTATAGATAAAGACCGAGATTGCATAGACACATCCCTCCCTCCTGCTATCCATTACAAACCAGTTCCTTCTACTATATAGGGGAAATTTAAAGGTCAATCCAGATCATAAATGGAACCCACCTTCAGACCGTATAACTCATTATAGATTTTTTCAGCAAAAGCATCGGTCATACCTGCAATATAGTCTATGACCATATGCTCCCATGTCCAGATCGGTTTCGCCTTGGCTTGGTCGCGCTCATAGCGCTGGAGCCAGTCGCTTGGAATAATAGATTTCGACGTTTCTGGGTCCAGAAAAGCCAGCCACAGCCGTCTGAGCATCCACTCACTCCGTTTTTGCAGTCGCTGTACGCGTAGATCGCGGATCATCGTAACCCAAGCAAAGCTTTTCAACACACTCACAGTGCGCAGCATATCCAAATCTTCGCTTCCATCCCGCACGAAGGTTACCTTTTTCCAATTTCCATCATCAATTACACCCAAGCTGCTGACAAACAGGCTGACCCAGTATGCCTTCACTTCACGGCGAGTACGGGAATAATCGTGTTCACACATCGGCATCTTGCCATTCCACACCTTCAAAAATTCGCTCAGCACAGCCGCTACCTTCTGCTCAATCTGAGCCAGTTGCCAGCCTTGCCAGAAGCTATCCTCCAACGTGGTGATTTTCTCCGTAATCAGACGAATTAAATACGGATCATATAAGAAATGCTCGTGCACCTCGATTTTCCCAGCTTTAATCCCATCCTCCAGATCATGCGCAGAATAAGCGATATCGTCGCACAGGTCCATAAGCTGGGCTTCTAGCGTCTTTTTACCATCAGGGATACCCCAATCCTCGCGGATAGAACGTATGTATTCCCACTCATGCAGGTACAACCCTTTTTTGTTCAGAATCCCCGGGTATGGGTATTTGTTGATCCCCAGTAACACAGCGTCCGACAAATTCAAACCATCCACGTTCTCACGCTTCTCCAAAAACATAATCAGTCGGAAATTGTGCGCGTTCCCTTCAAAATGCTCATAAATTTGTCGCTCACGCGCATAGGCCTCCTGTCCACGCTTGGACTCCGGTGTGAAGCCTCCGGCAGAGGATATCTTTTCTACCTTTGTTTCAATCAGTTGATCCAAAATCCCGTCCAGCACCTCTTCTCCCTTGTGTCCGAACGGTGGATGCCCAAAGTCATGTGCAATGGAAGCACATTCTACCACCTCCGGGTCAATGATCAGTCCTGCGTTATCTGCCTGTTCCAGCTCTACTTCGGGATGGCGGCGCAGCAAGCTTCGTGATGCTTCACGCGCAATTTGCGCTACCTCCAAAGAATGCGTCAGTCGTGTGCGGTAATAATCGCCCGTGCCTGCGCCAAACACCTGTGATTTACCCTGCAATCGCCGGAAAGTCGGTGAATGGATCAAACGGGAGTAGTCCCGTTCATATGCGGCCCGTGAAGCGTCGCTTCGTGTCTGTTCCGCAAATTGCCGATGCTCTCTCTTGTCCTGCCATGTCATAAAGCCCACTCCCTACGTACTCAATTGGAGTGATTATACATTTTTTTCGCGCCTCAGGAAAGCTCACATGACTTTCAGCTGTAAAAGTTACTTTTAGCGCCACTGCGCAGTCGGATGGTGCTTTCTATTCCAATACAAAAAGTGTCATATAAAAAAAGGTGGTCCCCAGCCATTTTCTTCAGGCCAGAGAACACCTCTTTACTCAACTTTATATACCTCATCACTTTTGCTCTAACGCTTTGCCCTCGGGTCCAATACATCCCGCAACCCGTCCCCCATCAGATTAAAGCCCAATACGGTCAGCATGATAGATATCCCCGGAAAGATAACTGTCCACGGCGCGTTCTGGATATATTGCCGCGAATCGGACAACATTTTACCCCACTCTGGCTCAGGAGGTTGTGCACCCAAGCCCAGAAATCCAAGCGCTGCCGCTTCAATGATGGCCGTTCCGATCCCCAACGTTCCCTGTACGATGATTGGTGTCAGGCTGTTAGGCAAAATATAGCGGAGGATGATTCGTGTATTATTGGCTCCAAGCGCTCTAGCAGAAGTGATATACTCCTCCGTTTTGACACTCAGCACCTTAGAGCGAACTAACCGTCCATACGTTGGCACATTGACAATGGCAATGGCGTACAACGCATTTTCCAATGAAGGCCCTAAAATGGCCACAATAGCAATGGCCAGCAAAATCCCCGGAAATGCCAGTAAAATGTCGAATAGCCGCGAAATGGCCATATCTGCCCATTTTCCGTAAAATCCTGCGATTAAACCTAAGGCTGTTCCTACAATCATTGAACCAATAACAGACAAGAAACCGACCCACAACGAGATTCTGGCTCCATACAGCGTGCGAGTCAGTAAATCTCGACCGAGATCATCCGTACCGAACCAATGCTCCGCAGAAGGAGGCTGCAAACGGCTCACCAAGTTTTGCTCTTTATAGTCAAAAGGAGCAATCCACGGCGCGATCAAAGCAATGATGACAAAGAAGATAATAATGCTCAGGCCGACGAACGCCATTTTATTGTGACGGAAAGCCCTCCATGCGTCTCTCCAAGGGCCAGTCACGACAGGCAAATGCGCCAATGTGCTGCGTGTCGTCGGTATGTTGTTGGGTTCCATTGAAAATTGTGACATCGGACAAGCTCCCCCTTGAACAATTGACGACTTGATTACTGATAACGGATACGCCGGTCGAGCACCGCGTACAGCAAATCGACAATCAGATTAATGATGACGAACAGGAACGCTATGATCAGAATTCCGCTTTGAATAACCGGATAGTCACGCGAGCTGATCGCTTCAAAAATGTACCGTCCGATGCCAGGCCAGGCAAAAATGGTTTCTGTCAGTACCGCGCCTCCCAGTAGTGATCCAGTCTGAAGACCGATGACAGTAAGTACGGGGATCGCAGCATTTTTAAGCGCATGTTTGTACACAACTTGAAAAGATGCCAGCCCCTTCGCCCGAGCCGTACGGATATAGTCCGCATCCATAACCTCCAGCATGCTGGAACGAGTAATGCGCGCAATGACCGCCATTGGAATCGTTCCAAGTGCGATACTGGGCAGGATCAAATGCTTGATGACGGTCCATACCTGATCCATACGCCCACCTATGAACGCATCAATCACGGCTAAATGTGTCACAGCTTCCACCGGATCACGGGAATTCATGCGTCCGATGGAAGGAAGCCAATGCAGTTTATTTGCAAAGATCCACTGCTCCATCAAGCCCAGCCAAAAAATCGGCATCGATACCCCGACCAGTGCAATGACCATGCTCACATAGTCAAACCAGGAATTTCGCTTCCAGGCACTCACGATGCCGGCATTCATTCCGACTACAACGGCAAAAAACATGCTTGCTACTGTCAACTCCAGTGTAGCCGCCAGATAAGGGACCATTTCCCGGGCAATCGGCTGCTTGGTGCGAATGGAATCGCCCAAGTCCCCTTGTGCCAGCTCACCTAAATAGGTCCCATATTGCTGTAACCACGGCTTATTCAGCCCCAATTGCTCACGTAGCGCCTGCTTGGACTGTTCCGTAGCCTTATCTCCCAGTATGGTTTCCGCCGGATCTCCCGGAATGGCATGAATAATGGAAAAAACGATGAGCGTCATGCCCAGTAATACAGGAATCAATATGGCCAGTCTTTTTACAATATATGAGTTCATATCCTATTCACCGCCTGCTTGCGTTTGGGCTATTCAAAATAAATATTTCCGTACGCTTCAATACCTGCCGGAGAAGGTACAAAACCCTTGAGATTCGCTTTACCTGCCATCAGCGGTGTGCTGTGAACCAATGGAATCCACGGCGCATCCTGTTTAATAATCACTTGTGCTTCCTTATACATTTCCGCACGCTTGTCCTGATCGACCTCAACCTGCGCCTTCACCAATATTTTGTGGAGTTCCTCATTCACATAAAAACTACGGTTATTGCCTGGAATCGTATCCTTGTCCAGCAATGTATAAAGGAAATTATCCGGGTCACCATTATCCCCGTTCCATCCCAGCATATACAGATCATCCTTTTTCCCCGCCTTAACATCATCCAGATACGTAGCCCATTCCGGGGATTGGATGTTTACTTTGACGCCTATTTTTTCAAAATCGGCTTGAATGGCCTCTGCCACCTTTTTGCCGTCAGGCATATAAGGACGAGATACGGGCATTGCATAGAAGGTTAAAGGCTCGGGAAGCCCGTTAGGAAAGCCCGCTTCCGCCAGCAAAGATTTAGCCTTATCCAGATCATAGGCGTAGTCCTGAATACTATCGTTGTACCCCCATAACGTAGGTGGCATCGGATTGACCGCAGGCTTAGCCTGCCCTGCAAACAATGCATCAATAATAGCCTGCTTGTTCACTGCGTGATTCAGTGCCTGCCGCACCTTGGGATTATTGAATGTTTTTTTCTTTAAATTAAAGCCAATGTACGCCACATTAAAGGAGGGACGTTCAATTTTCACCAAATCGCTATTGCCGTCTAACTGCTTTGCATCATCCGGGTTCAAATCCTCCATCAGGTCAATTTCCCCGTTTTGCAGAGCATTAAATCGTGCGGTATTGTCGGGTATGGAGCGAACAATGATCTTAGCCAGCTTCGGCTGCCCCTCTTTCCAATAGTTTGGATTCTTCTCCAGCGTGATGGTATCGTTCCGTTTCCATTCCTTAAATACAAAAGGCCCCGTGCCGACCGGATTACTCTTGAAATCAGCCTTTTTCTCCTGAATAGCCTTGGGACTTGAAATACTAAAGGATGGCATAGCGATATTTTGTAAAAACGGCGCCTGCGGCTTGTTTAGTGTAAACTGGACGCTGTTCGCATCTACCGCTTTAACCTCCTTAATCACCCTACTTCCTTCAGGACCGAACATAGAATCATAATAGTCAAACGAGTCACCTTCAAATTTGTATGGACTTTTCGGATCAGCCCAGCGGTCAAAGTTAAACACAACCGCTTCTGCGTTAAAGTCACTTCCGTCATGGAATTTCACACCCTGACGCAGCTTGAACGTATAGACCAGTCCATCCGGTGATACTTCCCAGCTCTCTGCAAGCCCCGGTTGGATCTCCGTTGTATTTTCCTTATATTCCAGCAGTGTGTCGAACACTTGCATTCCGATTTTTAGCGACTCGCTTTCAGTCACAATGGCAGGATCTAGCGCCACGGAATCTCCGCCGCGTCCATAAATGAGCGTGTCCTGCACGCCCTCTCCTGCTCCGCTTGGTGTTTTCCCTGCCTCTGGCTTTGCTCCTTCACCTGATCCCCCACAACCGGAAAGCGCCAAAACAGCTCCTAGCGCAAGCACCAGCAGAACGGTCCAGATTTTGTGTTTTGCATACTTTTTGCTCATGCAGCAAACCCCTTTCACACCTTATATATTGTTAATACGTTGATACCGGATGAATGCCAATTCCTTTAGATTGACATGACAAGCTTGTCCTCAAGCTGTGGTCCCAAATTCCGAGTTCATCAAATAGGTGTAGTAGGACAGAAGTGTTCATAAACTAGTGGTGTAAGAGATGCTGTAGGGTAATGAATAGATGTGATGTAATAAATAGAAAGAGGAGATGTCAGGTCGTGGTGAAAGTGTGATATATACTCACAAATAGTGAATATTATGCTCAAACAAAGTTGATTATTGGATACTTTACTATAAAATCTGGAAGCAGACAAGGGGGTTTTTCATACATTACCATATGTTTTTATACATCATGTCAATTAATATTACAAACCAATTTATACAATCATATCAAATAAATACTCCTGCTTGGGGTCTTCAACCTCCAAGCAGGAGCATGATCTTACCTCAAAAATGTATTCAGCACCAAACCTACAGGGTCCTTTACAGCTCGATCCGGCTGGTAGACATACTGCATTTTCACCCAATGATTCACACTTTTAAAGCGTTCGAGTTCAGCTTATGTAAAAATCATGAAGAACATTACTTTACAATAAGTGCAGGCGGTTGCCTCTGAACCGCCTGTCAATTTACGTTTCAGGTGTATGGCTTGGTTTACATGAAAATAATCCCTTCCGGGCATATGATTTGCAAAAGGTCATTTATTTTTTTTAAACACATCCAGACGGTTCAGTACGACCAGTAAGCGATAAAAATCGTAACTGCTTGGCAGTTTCGCATCCACAATCGGGCTTGCCGGATTAAATGCAACAGCGGCAGCCATCGCTTCCTTCGCCCAGGTCGGTACAGGCATAGCCTGACGCCCCTCCAATTCAGCTACCCGCTGATCCACCTTTTTAATATAAGCGCTTTGTTCATTCAACGTCTGCTTGAGCACATCTTTGCTGTTTTCAAGAGCGGCGATCTGCTGCTGCAGGGCCTTAAATGCCGCTTTTTCCTCTGCTGTCATTGGCTCATCCCCCACTTCTCCTGCAAATGCTTGGCGTAGCTCGGCCTCTGTTCCGGCGTATACATTCAGGTCAACCGGCCCTTGAATTCCATCAACCCGTCCACTATCGCTGTATTGCCAAAAGTCCCAGTTCTTCCAAGCTGTGGTGTCACCGGGCACCCATGTACTATAACGTGCAATCCACAGCATATAACTACCCAATGGCGCTTTGAAATGGGCAGCAAAAGCATTCCCTGTATATACCATCGGCTTACGGCCGCTTACCCGTTCAAATTCCGTTAAAAATGCCAACGCAACCTCATGAATCGCGGCCGAGCTAAGCCCTCCCGGATTATTTTCGTAATCCATTACCGCCGGCAAGTCCAGCGCTTTCGCACCACCCACCTGATCCAGCACCTCGGTGAAATGCCTGGCTTCCGCTTTTGCTGCGTTTACACTGGTTGCATCTACAAAATGGTAAGCTCCCAACAGAATCCCGGCTGCCTTGATCCCTTTTGAATTCGTGATAAATGTCGGATCGACGTAATGCTGTCCTTGACTCGCTTTAATAAATGCAAACGATTTACCATCGGCTCGTACACGCTTCCAATCAATTGTTCCCTGATATCGGGATACGTCAATGCCTTCGGCAGCGTTAGGGCTGCGATTCTGCATAAGGCGTTCCCTCCTTATCATTCATAATGTTGTAGCTCACTCTGTCTCTGTTATCCATATGCTTGGACCATCCATACGGTCTGGGCTTTTCCACTTTTACACCGAAAAAAGGGCAAAAAGGTAGTCTGCCTATTTTGTAGTGGCCACTGGTGGCACTTTTATGAAGCTTTATTTTCTTTGTCGGAAGGGTCGGTTGGCTTTATTTTTTCTCCACTCGACTTGGACTCAAAAATAGCTACCGCATTCCGCAAAATATCCGGCATCGGCACTCCCATTCTGCCCACATTTTCAATAATGGACAACAGCTCGTTCGCTAAATAAAAGAAAACGACGGCATCCCGGAAGTAATGTGCATCCCCGAGAATACCGTCGATTAGATGAGCTACCGTAATGAGCAAAAACACGGTAACCTTGCGAAAAATACCGTAATACCCCTGGCGGCTTTTGAGCTCCCCATTAATCCAGGCCGCTGCCCATCCGGTGAAAAAGTCGATCACGACCATCCACCACAGCAACGTCAACATTGTGGTCCACCCCCCAAAAAAATAACCGATCAAGGTCCCCGTGGAAAGCCCCAGCCAAATCTGATCGATCTTTTCATACATGTTTGTTCCCCCTTTTGAACCTAGGTGTAAAATGAATGCCCTTGGACTGATCCAAGGGCAAATAAACATTTTTTTGTTTTATTCTCTATACTGTTTTTTACGAAAAATAGAGTTATACCATTTACCCGTTTCTTCCTGTTTATTCAGAGCATTGGTTGATGATGAATTATCTACGTTGCCCGCTACTAGATCAGAACACTTGGATAAAATAATCTTCATTACTTGTTCACGTTGTTCTTCATCTAAAGCGTAGCTTCCCATGATCGTTGCTATATCGCCCTCTCCTCGCTCATAGCGGGTGATGCAAGCATGAGCACAAATACGCATTTGAGCCTCTGTTAAAGGTGTCATGTTTATAGTTTCACCTCTTTTAAATTAAATTTCATGCTGCTATCTGTCAGATTACGTCATTTCCCTGTGTTACCAAGCATGAGCTGGGTCAGCGTCACTTCGAGATCTGCAATACGCTGCTTCAATTGGTCTGTCTCACTTGGCTGTTGCTCTGCTTTTTGTGTCAGTTCCTTAATTGCTTCCTCACTCAATCCTTCACTCCAGAATGTCGTTGGGTCTCTTCGTTCTGGAGCCATGAATGTCTGAGCAAAATGCACAGGTTCATCCCCGCGTTCGTTTTCCGGCTTGTTTCGCCATTCATCATGCAACTTCTGAAATAAAGCTTGGGATTCGTTTTTCAACTGCTCATAGGCTTTTTGCGCTTCTATCAGCTTTTGATTATATTCCGCTTCATAGGTCAGCCAACCTTGGATATCAAAACGAGGATGGTATAGACCAGGTGATACTGGAATTCCTACTGTATAACCAGTAAGGATTCTTTCTGAATTGGTTGCATCTATGATACTAGGGCTACTGTCAGTAAGCTGATAAATGTCTGGCTGCTGATTTGTATCAGATAGCGTAGGCGAAGATGGACTATAAAAAGGAAGGATACCTGAAAAGGCATCGTCCACCAGCTCGTCCTCTAGATAGAGACCGTTTGTATTTACTTTAGGTACTGCTTTCATTTGTCAGACCTCCTTTATTTTTCTGCGAGAAATGGCGGCAAACTGTCCAAACTAACCCACCCAGCATCTGTTACCGTGGTACCAAATACAGGTACTATCAAAACACTGCCATTAGAGCCAATATTGACACGTCCTAAAACATCACGCGTATTATCGGTATTTGCCGCCACTACTGCTACAATTGTTAGCGCTGGTCTGTACCCTACTGGCAATTGGAATACCGGAGTTCCGAATGTTCCAGGTTTAACTACGCCTTTTACGTGGACATACCCCGCCGAATCCTTTAAGTAAGACACCAGACTTATATCTGTAGCCCTGTTAGTCCACCCATTAAGCAGCGTAGGCGTAAGCCATGCAGGATTATCTTTGTCAGCCTTCTTGTTCTCTACCACGGACAGGCGCGTATTAGCCTGTTGCACACTGTCCACCAAGTCCGCAAGTAGCGTTTTTTCGTTGGCTGCGTAGGAACCTGTGAACGGTACGACTGGCGAACGGTCAAGCATAAGGTACGTGGTGCTGTAGGATGCTGCTGGATCGAACTTATAAGCTGGTATCCAAGCCTGAATTAAGCCGTAGACATCCCACACATCGGACGCATGTCCGATTACTGACCAATTATCGTCCTTGCCGTTTTTAAAAACCGTAAAAATCTTATTAGTGCGCCATTTAAGTTTACCAAGCCCGTTTAGAGAACCGTTAATCCAATATTGATTGTTGGATATTCCAGGCTTGGATTCCTCCCTAACAACTATACCCGTACCTACTTCAACCTGATTATCGCCTTCGACAAATGATAGCTGCCCCTCTGATGCGATAGGCTCTACTGTAGGTGTTGCAAGTTTGTATACAAGTTGATACGGCATGTACCCTGTATAAGACTGTTGCGGTACGGATTGAGTAAAGTTAGCTGCGCCCACACGTTGAACCCAATATTTAGTACCTGTACCCGACCATGTAGCTGTAGTCATGGCTTGAGCATTTGCAGGAGTGATGGTATTAGCGTCATAGGCTTTGTAGCCAAAAAAGTACGCTTTGATATCATCTTGTGACGGCTCGTATCCGTCTGCCCACCCACTGTCTGCAACCGATATAGTCAGACCCACAACCCCTGATTCTGGACTAAGGTGGGATTGATCCGGCCCAGTTAAAGGGAAAACATGCTGGATTAACTTACCGTCAAACTTTGTTATCCTCTCACTGTCAACAAAACCATTATTAACAGGAACACGAACACCCTTATATCCCCCACCTGACCCAAAGTAAACCCAAGGTAACGCCCCGTCCAGAGTCATGCCTTGCCATTTCTTAGACTTAAAGTATTGCCCGTCACGTTCGAAAACTGTATCCGCATTAGCGCCTATAACTGGATCGGCGTACAGGTCTGTTTGCAATGCTAACATTGAGTCTTCTCGTGGTTTGAACAGCTTGGCTGTACTGCCGACGTTAAGCATAGGATTTTTGAAGGTATAGGACCCTGCTATTGGCGGCGCAACTACCCACATTCTCATATAAACAGCATTAGCGGGGGCAGTTAACGTCGCCGTGTTAGCATCAATAAACCCAGTAGACAGTAAAACAGTGTCCTTAGCAGCATTCAGGAAATCGAATCCTATCAAACCACTGCCAACCCTTTCAAGCGAGAAAGTATACGAAGTTCCCGGGACAGTCGGCATATGGTAAGTAACAGCGGTATTGACCGAAGTTCCCGCCGCTACCGTTATTGTCTGTTCGTAGGCTCCACTGATTTTGGCGGCACTGTTCGACTCCCACTCATAAAAGCTCGGCGATAGATTTTCCCCGTATCGTATCGCATATGGATTACGTACAGGCATTACACTATCAACATACGGATACCTAGCTCCGGCCTGTGCTGGCGTAAGGCTTGCGGCAGCTGCATAATCTGCATCGCTGATCTCATACACGCGCACACTATCCATATTAAACGTATTACCAGTCGTACCCGTGCCTGTAATGGTAACAATATGAAAATATTCCTTCGCCGTAAACCGTACAACAGACGGCGCAAAAACAGAGCCAGAAGTTACCTCATTACCCACAGCACCGACAATACCATTTACTGATATCGCCACCTTGCTGGTATTACCACTTTTCACGTCTGCTATTGCGATATATTTTCGACTAGGCGTGGTCAAAAAACTTGCAGACGCCGTTGCTGGTACACTGCCTAGTGTAATTTTAAATGAACTGCTGCCGTTGGTTTTGTTGTTAGAGTCTATTGCAATAGCTACATTCGAGGACCACTCGCTTACTGTCTCGCAGTTCCCCATCCGCCCCAACAAATTCACTAACATACGTCCGCTCAGGCCCGTCAACGAAAATGGCGCAGTCTTTTCCGCATGAACAATTTGCACCCCGGGTTCGAGAGTCACTGCCTTACGCTCCGTCGTATCCAGACGCTTCTTGATCTCATTTACACCATCATTCACGTCACCTGCGAAATCATCTACAGAACGCCAGTTTTGGTCCAAATACTTCTCCAGATCAAAATACGTGGTTTTGGGCGATGTGCGGTCAATTTGATTTAAACCAAGATTTGGTGTTTTTTCGCTTGCCATGTTATGCGCCACCTCCTAAATATCTATCCTGTGTTGTATGTTCATTTTCATAGAGGGTCATAGACTCAACTTCAGCAATGGTCAGGTAGCGTAATTTGTACTCCACCGCCATATGAGCGGGCTTGATCTCCTCAATGGCTGCTTTAAGATCCTCCACGTTGGGCGGAATCCCGATGGTATCCATAAATTTGACGGTAAATCCCCATTCGGCGGGATGAAAGATAACATCTACCGTGCCTCCGTCGTACGCTTCAGCTACATTTTTGACAAGCCGGCCGGAAAAGGTTCCTGCCCCTCGCAGCTTCGATTCCACCACAGCACGCCGTTGGTCCAATGGCTTCGCCAGGTCGGTTTCGATCCCCAGCTCCATTTCCCAGCGTTCCAACCCCCAAGTGGCGGTACGTACGAAAAACTGTCCCACCGTTGCATCCATCGCAAGATACAAGGCGTCCAGTTCGCTTCCTTTAGCATCCATATCGGCACGCATCACACGTGAGGTTTCATAATAGGCAGGCAAATAGGAAAGCAGCTCGCGTCCCCGCTCGCTGCTCATTTGGCTCAATGTATCTCCCGCTATAGTTACTCGATTAACAAAAGTGTCACTACGGTTTGCACGTTTTCCCTGGTCTGGGTTATTCAATAAATCTTCAAAACTGTTCGTTCCATTGTTACTCACTGACGCTCACCGTCCCCAGCACTGCCACCTGACCTGATCCAATCTCAATATTCTGATTGCTCTGTCCATTGATTTTCAGTTCAGAGAAATCAATAATAATTGGAATGTCGAGCAAAACAGCAGAAATCCGGGTATACCGTACCAACGGGTCTTCCTTGTAAAAAGCAAGCTGCTTCAAATACGTCCGCACACCGCTTTCGATCAGCTTTTTGATTTCATCCAATGTGGACGGCTTCTCTTTGGTACGCTGTACCTTGACTGAGATGTTAATTTCCACTTCTGTCGCTGGCATGATCGTCACCACAGGACCCGCTGGTGCCAGCCCTTCTCCTTGCCCATCCTGCGTCGGATCAATATACTTTTGCACCGCAGCCACGATATCCGGGCTGGCTGCTCGTTTGTCCGTATCCAGTACATATAACCCCACTGTTCCTGGCCCTTTCCAGAGCGGAACAACTTCTACGCCACCCACTCCAGCAATTTCATTCGCCCACTGGGTATACTGCGCCTTGTTGCCGCTTGTGCCTTGGTTCCGCACCTTGGCATAAAATCGCTCCAGCAACAGCTGGTCGCTCTCAACGTCTGTACCGCTTTTTGTTTCCTCCGTATTGATCACAGAGGCGACCCCGCTAACCGGGGTTGCCATCACTTGGATGACACCCGCAGGCACATTGCCGCTACGCCCGGGATTGACCGCCCGAATAGCTGCTTCCCCAACACCTTGTTCATCCAGCGTGACCGTTGCCGTGGTCGCATATTCAATGGAAGCTTCCCCGGATACATCATCTGCCGGGGTCGCCACCAACGTTCCCGCCGGAACGGTCGTTCCCGCTGTGCCCTTGAACGTGACCATACCTGAGGCAGCAACCGCTTCTCGCCGTGTCACCCCATGCTCTGCTGTCCGCAAATCCAACTCCGGCGAGCGAAAATCCGGATTATCGCTGGCTGCGGTGCTGGCAAAGCCACGTCGCAGCAGCTCCTGCGCCCAGATTGCGGCTTCGGATAGCATAAAAGCCACTGGCGCCTGCGCATCCCAAATAAAAGAGCCCTCGGACTTATCCATGTCCGAAGGCACTTTTTCCAACATCCGATTTAAAATTCCCTCTTCCGTCTGGTCTACCAAATATTCCGGCAAGTCTGCCATTAGATCACCACACTTTCCACAATTTCCGTTTCATCTCGCACGTTCGTAATCTGGCAGCTAAAATGGCACGCCTCACCTTCCCAGCGAAACGTGAATTGATCCACACTAGCCGTACGTGCATCTGCTAGTAACGCCTCCGTGACCATGCGTTTAATTTCACTTTCCTGCACACCGTGCCCATAGCTGCTGCCAATCAGCTCCTCCAGCTCGCTACCATAGTCAGGTGAATAGATCACATGCCGGTAGCGAGGAGTGCGAATCGCTTTTTCACACCACTGTACCCAGGCTTCTTTCTCGCCTGTAGTCACGATTTTACGGCTAGGGCTCATAACAAACTCACCAGCTTCAAAATCAAACCGCCAGCTTCGACCAAATACTGCACGGTTATCCTCCAGTACATCCGGGTCGGTCATATCCGTGTCTGTCCAAGTCATATCATCTGTTTCGGGAAATAAATTAGCCACGTCCACTCACCACCTTGCACACGACCACCACATCGTTACCGCTATTCACCCGAACCGCAAGTACACGATCTCCGGGCTTGAGCCCTTCGTTCAAACGTAGATTCACATCCTCCAGCTCGTCTTCCCCGATATAAAAGGAAGTTTTCAGCTCTTTGCCTTCCCAATTTTCCGATTCAACTGCGGTTGAGGTGCCTTTATACATATGACGTGGTACAGACAGCAGCCCCGGTAGCTCGGCGACCAAATAATCCTGAAGCTCATGTTTAAAATCGTCCAGCTTGAGTCCCGTGGATGTGATCGTTCCTAGTACCGCGCCTACCCCACTCAGTGCTTGCTTGGTATGCTTATGAAATGAAGATTGCAGCGCAGTAGCCAAATGCCCATAGGGGTCCTTATTCAAGGTAAAACCTCCTTTTCACATCGTCATACGTTCCGAGCTCCAGCGACATACTGCCAGGGTTGCCTAATTCCCTGCTCACTGAAATGACCAACAACTTTATGGAGCCTAACATTACCGCGTCTCCTGCTCGAATCGTGTTCATATCCGGTGCATTTACCGATATCGTTTGTTGTATGCCTCTCAGCTTACTTTTGGCCAACTCACGTGCTGCTGCACCAGACTTGACTTCGTCATCCTGCACGATCACCTGAAGTGTCCCATATTTGGCAATGTCCTTCTCCTCAAGCGCCATCACCTTGGACGGTACCTCATTGCCTGATTCACTAGCCGCCGTAGCCAACACCTTCACCCTCGTGGCCGCACCTTCCAGCGTACGGGACTGTGTCGTATCAGTCACTCTCTCCAAAACATACACATCTTTGTTCGTTCCCAGCTCGTACAGCTCCAACCCGGAAGAAATCATCCGTGGATGATACAGCTTTCCCCCCGCCTTTGCCGTTTCGCGCAGATCTCCCAGCATCATAGAATAGATAGACTGTGTGCGGTATACGGCGCGTCCCAGCGATTTTTTTGTATCTGGCAATGAAGCGATTTTCAGCTTCCAGTCCCTAGCATACTTCTGAAAACGCTGAGTAGCCGTCTGCTTGGCAGGAAGTAAATATTCATCTTCGGACTTGTCCAAATACACCGTACGGTCATATAACGTCAGCGTCATACGTTTGAGCCCGTTGTTAGAGGTTTCTACTTCCCAGATCACTGCGGGGGACAACAAGGGAACATAATCTTTTTTACCATAAGGAATTCCGCTAACCCGGATCGACATCCCTGGAGAAATCGGCGGCATATCCGACGTAACGACCAGATTGACCGTGCCCTGATAGGCGATTTGCTCCAGCGAATCCCTCAAATTAATGTTCTCCACAAGCGGAGACAAATCATATTTATCCTGTAAAATGACTTTATAGCTCATGACAACACCAGCTTTTGCCCCGGTTTAATTGCATTCGGATTTTGTCCAATAACCTTTTTGTTAAGCTGATAAATACGACTCCATTGGGAGCTATCCCCCAACTCGAGCTTGGCAATTTTGGACAAGGAATCCCCGGACTTAACCGTATATATTTTTTTCTTTTCTTTCATATCTGTGCGGGGCTTTTTGTTGACCGTAGCCGCCTTACTTCCTGTACCACCAGCTTTTTTGGCAACTTTCATATCACTCCAGGTCCGCAGTGACAGATCAAAATTCACATCCCCATACTCGCCGCCGCGAAAGATCGAATTATGAGATGCCACAATTACTGGTACATTCACGGCTGTCTCCGTAATGATAAAACGTAGCGGGTTTTTGGATAACAAAAAGCCATTCAACGTGTTCATGGCCTCCTGAGGATCAGGGATATCTTTATATGTGCAATACGCTGGATTGTATTCTTTCGGAAAAAAAGAAGAGAAGGAGATTTCCTTCACCTTCTCCCCTTGCGGGAAGTCAAACTCCCCATAGGATAAAATCGTCGTTGTATCAAATCCTTTTTGCCGTGAGATCGTCACTTCCTCAGGATTTACTGGAAACTGAAATTTTTTCCCTTTACCATCCGTTAAACTAAATTCCATCTCTTTCCTCCTTCCCCATTACTCCCATCTACCGTATTACTTAGCTACAGCGCCTACAGGCTTGGTGTTCTGCGTTGCACGCAGAATTTCAGCTTTGAGACGGTAGCCAATTTGCGTAATAAGCCCATCCACATCCAGCTTGTTCTCATGTACAGTGACCTGTACAGCCCCCGCAGGAAGATTGAATTGGTTGGTGGTTTCCGTTTTAAAATCCTTCAAAAAGCCAGACAGTGTTCCCATTTGTTCAGGACTGATCTGTACTACTTGAGGTGTCGGATTACCATTACCTTTGCCTTTAGCTTTGGCTCCATTGTTCGCATGAGCCGCAGTATTCAGTAGTGGGTTTGGATTGACTCCCTGGTTAGCTATAGCCATCGGTCCATAAGGATTAGGGACGCCTTTTGCACCTGGTTGCGGAGGTACGTTTGCAACTGCACGAGCACTATAATTTATAGCCATAGGCGTTAAGGGCTCAAATGACTTACCTAAATTCGAATGAGGTGGGATTGCTGGTTTAGAGGTTGCTGGTTTAGGTACTTCAGGCGGCTTAGCTGGCTCTTTCTTAGGTTCATCTTTTTTACCAAAAGAAAAGAAATCAGAAAAGCCTTTACCGAAGTCTCCAGCCTTATCCGAAAGCCAGCCTGTAACCTGGGAAGCTTTTTCTCCAAGGAATTTACCAGCGGACTTCGCTTTGTCCATCATGGCTGGACCATAATCTGAGACTAATCCGCCAATTTTACCTCCAATCCAATCACCTGCCATACTCCCTAATGTAGAGCCAATAACAGTACCTGCTCCTGGAATCACTGAACCTACAATACCTCCGACGGCTCCCAATACTCCCCCTCCTATAGCAGAGCCTACAGCTTGTGAGCGTTCTTTACCAGGAGCGGACTGAGCGATATTCATAATATCCATCCCATAACTTAAAGGTCCCAACAGTTTTTTCGCTCCACCTTTTAAAAGGTTCTTAAATAAGCCTGATCCGGCTTCCTCAGCTGCACCAGCAGTGCTTGGGTTTATAATGCTAGAAGCCGCGCTAGAAACTGCATCTATAGCAGCACTGCCACCGCTTTTAATATTCCCAATTATTCCACCGCCGCCTTTAAAAAAATCCATTCCGCCTTCCAGCATATCTCCAGTACCGCCGAAGCTTTCAAAAAGTTCACCAGTAACCTTGCCTAATTCTGCTCTGTTCTCCCATATTTTTTTCGCACCATTAGCTATTTTTTGTCTTCTTGTAGTTCCTCCTGCTGATTTGACCTTACCCCATTCCGTTTTAAATGCTGCTCCTTTAGTTTTTAATTCGGAAAATCCTTTCATGCCTTCGCCAAACTTTTTGACACCCCCGAGGGTATCTTTAAGATTTTCCAAAAAACCCTTTGGCTCTTCTTCTTTCGTCCCACCACCGAGTTTCAGAGAGCCTAACTTAGTACTCAAATCCGCAATAGCAGCCGTATTGGCCTCTACAGCAGTAGTATTTGCTTTCAAAACCGTACTCAGATTGTTATCAGACTTAACCGGACCTGCTTTAGCAGTGCCGCTATTCACCTTCACATTTACATTCCCCGAAGCGTTAATAATCTGGGATTTGACCCGATTAATCTTGTTCAACAGATTATCCAATCCTTTGGAAGCCATATCGTTCAGCACAATTTCCGGGGCCATGCGAGTGCGGCCGATTTTCAAAACACGGCCTTGAATCCGCTCAAAATAGCGTTCCATTGCACGCAACTCTCTGTTCGCCTTAATGACGTTTTTAGGATCAATCACAAGGTTCATGCGGTAATTTAATGCTTCTGCCATCTATCATGTTCACCTCCTTGTTTATGCTTTTGAAGCTGCTATGCTATCCATTTCCTGTTCGGCAAACGCCAGCAGCAGCATACGCTCACCGCGAGGAAGCCGCCAAAAGTCTCCGGGGCGGAGGTGGTGCCGGACCCACAAGTGGTACAGCATCGTCGTCATTCCCCCGGAGCCGATTAGTTTTTTAGATCAGCAATCTCAACGCCAAAACCGGACAGTTCCAGCACCTTATCCCCTACTGCATCCAGTTCACCCGCCAGCAGCATACGGCGGACGGACTGTTCACCACCGGACAGCTTCAAGCGGCTTGTAATCCGGGGATCGCCCCAACCATTAAGGGACAAGCCTTTCACTTCCAGCTTGCCGGTAGCTTCCGAAATCAACAAGGCGTTGAACGTTTCAGTATCTACCTTCTCATCCACTGCACCCTTTACGGTTCGGCGAATCGTGCAGCGCTCACGAATGCTGTCCACCTTGCTGGAGGTCAGGCCGTGCAGCACAATTTTCATATCAAGGCGCTTGATACGAACCGTTTCCTCCGGTAGTTTTTCAGCGGCCTCAAACAGACTGTCCAAAATTTGTTCTTCTGTCATATTCTCATTCAAGCTCATAAGTCATTCTCCCTTATTGTTTATTTGTATTTGGGGAACGGAACGCCTCACAGCATCCCATCCCCCGTTTTCCAATTTAGTTTGCTACAATCGGATCTAGCAGCTCATAGCCTTCAAAGGTGAAGGTCGTTTCTTCCTGTACTTCTTCACCTGCTGTCCAGTTGGCCAGTTGGATTTTGTCAGGAGTGCAACGAATAAGACGAATACTTTCATGTCCGAAGGCTTCTGGATCATCCAATTTTGTAATAATCTCAAAACGGTTAAAACCGCGACGAATCATATCGGATGTGACCTTGTAGCCACTCATCGTTCCCGTTCCCTTTTTGATACCGCGCTTGTGCACCTTCCACTCGTTGCCCACGAGATTCAGCTCGCGTTTTTCCATCTCTACGCTAGCTTCCAGCTTATTGATATTCGTCTGCCACACCCCGTCCACATGCGCCTGACCATACGTACCTAAAATGACTCTTGAAGCATCCAACATTTCTTTTTCCTCCTCAAAATAATCCATAATATAGTTCAGGATTTTATAAAATCCTCGTTGTTAACAAGCTACTTCATTTCTACTGATTGCCTGCGAAATGCTTATACACGTAAAAATGCTTATTTATTGCACGTAAAATGTGCCGAACAGCTGCTCCATCACGTCGGTGAGCTTCACGTTCCATTGCAGGAACACTTGATCCGGCTCCGGTTTGATGACTGGCGCATCACCGTAGTAAGCCGGGTCGAGAATGACATCGTAGCCGTCTGCTTCAATGACGTTGCTCAGCGACAGCTGTGCCAGGTATTCTTTGATTGCACCGATAAGCGCCAGACGACCTTCCACCGTGTTGTTGATTTTGCCAATGTATGTCTCTTCGGCTGCACGCTGCAAGTCAGCGTTAATAGCGTCCATAACGCGGATGGAACGGATTTTCTTCCATGCGTTGTTTTGTCCGGCAGACGGGTTTACCAAGCTGTTAATCCCACGCAGCGCTTTGACCTGACGTCCGTCGAAGAACAGCAGGAAGACACCATTACGGACAGCCTGCTCCTGCTCGGAACGTGTCCAGCGGCGGGTTACATCCTCAAAAGGCGTAACCGCATACGTTGCCGATTGATTCAGACGTTGGCCTGCGATCAGTCCGGCTACATAAGCAGCCGTTTGGGCAGAACTGTAGTCCGTACCTGCCAGACGTACGCCTGTACCGACGTTCACGATGCCTTCATGGTTCAGTGCCAGGGAACGTGCAGAGGCTACGCTGACGGCTGTTTTGGACACATCATCTGCCACAGAACCACCGAATACAGCGATTACGCCTTTACCTTCGTTGCGGACACGCTTGATCCAGGCAGCAAAGCTTTGCAGCAATGCCAGATCAGCTGCATAATCCAGGGCCAAGACATTAAATTCCTGTCCTTCAAGCGCCTCCTGCATCGCGATGTAATCGGCATTAACCAGCTTGCTATTGCCGCTGTTGCCGCCAGTGAGGTGTACGCCGCTGACATCCACCGGAATGCCGCCGTCGCCGACAACCTCAGCCTTCACCCATACGTTTTCGCTGTTCTCGTTCATGGCCTTGGCAATGGAGGCAGCCGTACCGTCACTGCCTTTGTACGTACCGAGCAGCTTGGTTCCTTCATAAAGGCGCACCTCACGTGCTTGCTCATCACCCAAAGTTGGCTGTACAGTTACAGCAAAACCATTACCACGGCTACCTGTATACAAAGCCTTCAGGCGCAGCACATCCGCTGGGGTCTCACCGCCGCTTTTCAGCGTCACAGATGCTTCAGCAGCTGTATCATCTGCCAAACGGTAAGCTAACAGCTTTTTCGGACCGCCCAGCAGAGCCAGATACAGCGTCGAATACGCGGTCGCCCCGTCCAGACTGTCACCCGAAAAGATTTGACTAATTGCCGTTTCACTGCCGATCTCTACAAACTCACGTACAGGGCCCCAATTCGCCTTAACCGGTACAACGACCGTACCACGCGACCCACCTTGAATCGCTGAAGCTGCTGCTGCCTGAAAATTCATATACAAACCCGGCAATACCGGTTTATTCGTGTTTTCCCATGTTCCGCCTGCCATAATTAGTCCACCTTCGCTTTCATAAATTGTTCGATTTTAGTGTGTGCTTCTGCTACTGTAAACAGCTTGTCCTGTGTGCCAAAAAAGGCGCCTGCCAGCACTTCTTCTTTCACGGAAAACAATTGTTCTGCGTGCTCCTTTAGCTCCTCCAGCGTATAGCGGGGGCCACTTGCTTCCTGCCCGGAATGTACCGGGGCCTTCTCATGGTTTTCCAAGGTCACTCGGACCACCTCATTTCAAAATAGGATGAATTTCCACTCTGCGAATCAACGCCGCTTCCTCAGCTGGGCGCATACGCCGCTGTACCAGCATCAGCCGAAGCTGACCATCTAAAATGGCATCCGCCTGCACATCGGCTGAAGCTTCAGCTGTAGACATATAACGGCCCTTGTCCTGATCCAGAGGAAGTTGGATTTGAGCGGCAAAGCCCTCGATCAGTGCGGAAGCTGCGCGGTTTTCTTCAGTGGTGTCCGGGGCGGTAATATGCCCGATGAACCGTTTGCGCAGCTCATACATGGAGGCTCCCGCCATCCTAGTTTCGCAGCCGCTCATCCGCCATAGTACCGCTTGCCGCCCCGGCTGTGCGGGCCATGCGTCGGCGTATACCGACCACGTTTCGCCCAGTTGCTTCTGCGTCCAGCGGACCAGCGCGGCCAGCCACTCTTCCGGCTGTGTAGCACCGCTTGCTGGAACGGCCAAACCACCTTCCGTCTCAGGCACATACACGCCAAAACGCAGCGTTCTATAGGCCTTGCCCGTAACAGTGTCCAGCTTTTCTGCATCTCGCACGCCCAAATAGTGCGCGGTAAAAGCCGATGTGTCCTCACCTGCACCTGTCACTGGTTCCCGGTGCAGCCCGGCAATCAGGGCATTCGCCCATACATCAGCCTGCGCCAGCCCGGCTTGTCCTGCGTACAGCTTGATGCGAACAACCTGCCGATAGCCGGCCCAGGAAGACTTCCAGATTTCCTCGCCCAGCGCCATAACAGCATACGGCTCCTCTGCCGTCTGCGACGGTGGCTGAACATCGTATACACGCCCTTGCAGCGCTGGAATAATTTCAATGAGCTTTTGCTTAAAGGCTTGTCTCATCCTGCGGCATGCCACCTTTGCGTACCCTGCGTTCGCATGTTGTGGCTATTCAGCCAGGCTTTTTTCCACTTCCGTGTTCTCAGCTGGCGTAGCCTCGTACTCATGCATTGCAGCATCCCTTGCTTAGGCAACACGACTCCTCCTTTCTATTCAACGAATTCATCGGGAACCGACAGAGACAATCACCGCATGAAAAAACCGGCCTTAATGGCCGGCTAACGTTTGACTGTGTGTGTCTTCGGTATGTCCTCTTGTCTTGATTCCCGATGATATAATCTTACACCCTAATAACAAATGCGTTGCCGGGGAAATGGACGATAAAAGCAGAGACTAGGGATGAAGTTGGGAGGTTTTTCGAGAACATGTGTTCCTGTCATGAAAAAAGGCCTTGATCCCTGTTATTACAGGAAATCAAAGCCTTTTAGGAAACGATTTTAAAATAGAAATGAGAACAAGTGGATAATTATTACATTACCCTAATTTTCGATCCGCGCCCTTCTGCAAGCCTGCCAGATTCAAAACGCCTTGGTCCGCCAGCGCAAGCGCCATTTTGTAAAAAGCACGCGTACGAAGCTTCGTATACGTATCCTTGCTGACTGGCGGGTCTAACACATAATTGTAAACCTTGTAATCAAACACATCGTCATCCTTTAAATAACGTTCACGGATGAGCAGCTGTTCGCGTTCATTCAAGCGACTCACTACCGCATCCACCATTTCGCAGTAGGCCAAGCGGGCGGCAGGAGCATCTACATTATATACGGCTGTCCGAGCCGTTGGATCGCTTGTCACATTCGTTGGTCCGTTCGGGCGATCCGTATAGCCAGCAGTAATAAAGCTCTCCCGATCCATAAAAGTAATCGTTTTATAAATTCGGTATTTCTCAAACACACCCTCCAATGCATTCTGCGTTTTGCGACGGTCCAATTCGGGTAAGTTATTTCTCATGTAAAGCAACACTCCTTATCTTATGCCTTTTGACAATGATGTATTTTTAAATGAGGATTTTGCACTTCGAAGCGACTGGAATCGAATTTTGCAAAAATCCTGAAATAGAAAAACGCTCGTGTTTACAATTTGTTCCCCTTTTGTTCGTATCTTGAGTATAACATAACATTATTTAGGATAGGTATCCATCGTCAAAAAAAGCAGTATAGCTCCAAAAACAGGATATTCGCTTCATTTTTCTATGCCTTTTGGCATATTACGTGCTTTTACTATTTACCTAATGGTATAATAAAACTAATATCTATGATTCTCTTGCAGAAAGGAGCCCCCATTGTGGAACAGCCAGCATTCGGAACTTACTTAAAGCAGCAGCGTGAGCACAAACAATGGAGCATCAACCAGTTGGCAGATGCTGCAGGTATTAGCAATTCACAAATTTCCCGCATTGAAAATGGACTGCGCGGAATTCCCAAACCCTCCACTCTCCGCAAAATAGCGGACGCGCTTAGCGTATCCTATACCGAAATGATGAAGGCCGCCGGATATTGGGGAGACGATGATTCAATGGAGCAAAGTCCACATGAACTTTATCCTTCTACTGTGCCGGAATGGACAACCTCTAAAGACCGCCGGGATTTTAAAAAAATGCTGGAGGAAGACGACGAATTAATGTTCGATGGCATTCCGCTGGATGAAAAAGACCGCCAACGGATCAAAGACGTGCTGACAGGTCTGTTCTGGGAAGCCAAGCAGATGAACAAACATAAAAAGCCCAAAGAGCCCCGAACGGGCAAAGATCAGGGATAGCAGGTGAGCGTATGAACGAACTCATTCACAAACTTGTCCGAAAATACCGTACCAACTGCCCCTTCGATATTGCGAAAGCCCTGGGTATCCATATCCGATACTGCGATCTAGGCCCCACAACCAAAGGGCTGTATTACCACAAGCTGCGTAGAAGATTTATCGTTATCCACAATGGCCTCACACCCGAATGGGAACGGTTCGTCTGTGCGCATGAATTGGGACATGACCGACTGCATAAAGGCATTAGCCGCTTTTTTATGGAGGAGCATTCCTACTTTTCCCCAGGAAAATTTGAACAGCAGGCCAATCGGTTTGCCGTGCTTTTGCTGAGTGAAGGAAAACCGCCACTAGCTGACGAAACGTTGGATCACTATTTACCCCGGATCGGGCTGCCCAAAGAGACTGCCCTTTTTTTTGATCATAAAACAGAACATTAGTTCTCATTCTGTGAGCTGCTGTTGATTACTTCCTCTATAATATAGGTAACTAGACGATGGATTTAACAACCGATATATCAAAAAATTTTAATGCTTTGATATAAAATAGAAGTTATTTTTACAATCATCTGATAAAATGTGGTCGTAAGCGGTTTCTCTAATTCATTCATTTTATGGGAGGTTGAAGGAACAACATGAACTCATGGAAAAAACTCTCGTCAATCCTGACGACTGTCGCGCTTTTACTTGGGTGTCTCGGTACAGCAGCAGCAGCAGACCCAGCAACCAATGTGGGAACAGCGGGAACGGCAACGGCTCCAGTCAGCGGTAAACACATCACCATCTTACATACGAACGATACCCATGCCCACGTGGTCGCGAACGACAAGGAAATGGGATTCGCCAAGCTGGCGGGTATCATTGATCAGTACCGGGCTTCCAATCCCAATACACTGCTGCTGGATGACGGGGATACCGTTCACGGAACGACCTTCGCTACTTTGGTTAAAGGTGAAAGTATTGTGAAAGTGATTAACAAGCTGCGCTATGATGCTATGGTTCCGGGTAACCACGAGTTTAATTATGGTTGGAAGCATCTTGTTGAGCTAAGTAAGGAGATTCAGTTCCCTGTGCTTAGCGCCAATATTAAACAAACAGACGGAACACGTTTGTTCGAACCCTATGTTATTAAAGAAGTGGACGGCGTTAAAATCGGTATTATCGGTCTGACTACGCCAGAAACGGCATATAAGACGAATCCCAAAAATGTTGAGGGTATTCAATTCACCGATCCTGCGGCTGAGGCCAAAGCGGCTGTTGATGAAATCCGCAGCAAAGTAGATGTCGTTATTGTTCTTGGTCATCTGGGGCAGGATGCGTCTAGTAAGGACACCAGCCTCAAGGTTGTTAAGGAAGTGCCTGGCATTGATATTTTCATCGATGGACACAGCCATACCGTACTGGAAAAAGGCTTGGTTAGTGACAATGGTACATTGATCGCTAGCGCAGGTGAATATACCAAGTATCTGGGTGTTGTGGACTTATGGGTTGACGGGGGTAAGGTTACGCAAAAGCAAGCCAAGCTGATTGATTCGACTCAAGCACCCGATGTTCAGCCCAACGCTGAGATTGCTGCATTGATCGCCTCCATTCAAAAGGACCAGGAACCTATTCTTAAAGAGGTTGTAACGCAAACGAGTGTGGATTTGGAAGGAGCACGCGAAAAGGTACGTGCAAGTGAAACCAATCTCGGTGACTTGCTCACCGATGCTATGCGTGACGTTTCGGGAGCAGACGTAGCTTTAACGAATGGTGGCGGCATCCGGGCTTCCATCAAGACGGGGACGGTAACCAAGGGAGACATCATCACTGTACTGCCCTTCGGCAACCAGATCGTTACCCTGAAAGTGAAGGGCTCTGACATTCAGGGCGCACTGGAAAATGGTACAGCCTCCTATCCAGAGCCAAGCGGAGGTTTCCCACAGGTATCAGGTATCACGTTCAAAATAGACACATCAGCAGCCAAAGGCAGCCGTGTTCATTCCATCCTGATCGGCGGAAAAACACTTGATCCTGAGGCAACATACACACTGGCCACCAATGATTTTACTGCCGTAGGTGGTGACCAATATACGATGTTCGCTAAATATCCACAAGCAGGTATGTTCGGCTCGCTTGATGAGGCGTTAATCCGCTATATGCAAAAGGTCGGCTCCGCTAGCCTGCAAGTACAAGCGGACGGTCGCATTCAAGAAGCCAAGGCTGACGGTAAAACTTCTGTCCCTGCCACACAAGCTGCGCCGTCTGCCTCAACCGCAACACCTGCACCTGTGCAGGAAAAGCCGCAACCCGTTCCTACACCGGCTGCGAAACCAGCACCCGCAAAACCGGCGCCGGAAAAGTCTCAAACAGCCAAGCCACAGCAGACATCAAATTCTGCACAAGTTACAAATAACCATGTATATGTTGTGAAATCCGGGGATACGCTGTATGACATTTCCCGCAAACATGGTACCACCTGGCAACAGCTTCAGCAGTTGAATAAGTTGAAGAATCCTCACCGCATTTATCCGGGACAAAAGTTAGACCTCCCGGCCTAATTCAATAGCTAGCAAAAGCAGCATCCGGAATCCTAGTGGTTTCGGATGCTGCTGTATGTCAGGCGTTTTTAGATATGCGATAGTCCAAGCTCATTTGGACATCGCATATTTTTTTTAAAAGCAAACCTTTTAACCGCTGACAAGTTGTGAACCGAGAGGTATGATGGAGAAGAGTCATTCGGGCAGAGAACATTCGTCCCGATACCCATCGGGATCAGTTATATGTGTGAAAGGAGTCCTGAAATGCAATACATTATTTACGATCTTGAATTTACTGTTAGCCGCAACGCCAGATATTCCTCCGAAATCATTGATATTGGTGCCGTCAAAGTTGTTCAGGGAGACGATGGCCTATACGTTGCGGATACGTTTCACAGTTTTGTAAGACCCTCGAATCGGCCTGTACTCTCTACAGATACCGTTCAGTTCACAGGTATTACTCAACGAGATATTGATGCCGCTCCACTATTTCCTGAAGCTGTGAAGGAATTCATAGCCTGGCTCGGTACGGATTCCCCTTATTATTTATGCGCATGGGGCCCGGATGACCGTCAGAAGCTGGTATCCCATTGTCGTACCCATCATGTAGATCTCGGATGGATTCATAATACAAATGATATACAGAAGCAGATTTCCCGTCTGTTTGGTTCCAATGGAAAGTACCGTCAGTTGAGCCTGTCTCAGGCGCTGGAATTGTGCAACATTGACTTTGACGGTCAACAACACCGGGCACTGGATGATGCCGTGAACACCGCTCAGGTTTTCATGTACCATTTTGATCGTATTACATTAGTTCATAATGCTGCTGACGATGAGGAAAGCCGTGGATCGAAGCTCGTCTACTCCTCACCAGAAGAAGAACAGGAGCAGTACAGTCCTTTTGGCAATCTCGCCAACCTGTTTAAGGACCGTTAAGCGGATAGCTCCCCGGCCCGTTCCGGGGGATCTCCCCCTGTTATTCTTGATTTCCTGCCTTTTTATCGAAATAGAATGTCCCCCAGGTCCGCAGCATTTCTTGCATTCGTTTGCGGTACCGTAAAGGCTCCAGGATCTCGGCCTCAGCTCCATAGGAAGTGAGCCAATCCAAAAATTCACGGTCATGATTGACCGTCACCTCAAACAACAAACTTCCATCCGGCAAATCCCTAAGAAAAGGCTTGATGAACAGCTCCTCTTCTTTGACCCGATATACAGACTCGGCAGAAAAACGTACCACAAACCGGATATTCTGATTTCCTTTGGTCACCGACCAGGTCCCTTTAAAAAACATTTCCATTTCAGTTGTATTTTTTTGAAACGTATACGGCAAAATTCTCATGTTCCGAAATCGACTGATCCGAAAGGTTCTCATCGCGGATTGCTTGTGACAAAAACCAAGCATATAGAATCGCCGATCCTGCGGAACCAAACAATAAGGATCCACCTGAACGAGTGATACATCTTCATTTTGAGGTGAGCTGTATTCCGCTTCAATAGTCTGCTGCGTAAGACTCGCTAAAACAATCAGCCTGAGCAGATAGGGCTGGTTTTCCCGATCAAGTGTCGAGCCGAGCCGGACAATATTTTTCATTTCCTGCGCGAAGCTCGTCTGGTCCATCTTTTTTTTCTGACTAGAGGCCATCACTTTCTCATAAGCACTTTCAAAAGCTGGCGGTAAAAGAGGCTTTACCGTTTCCATAATCTCTCCCAGCTTAGTAAAAGCCTCTGCCTCTTCTTCCGTCCAATTTAGAGGATACAAAGCAAAATTGCTAATAAAAATGTACCCCTTGCCATGCCCCATATTCGTAATCGGTATATGCATAGCGCTTAGCGCCTCCATATCTCGGTATATGGTACGTTCTGATGTTTCACAACGTTCGGCAAGCTCTCTTGCCAATATCCCTGGATTTGCCTGAACAATAGTAATAATCCGCATTAAACGTATCAACCGATCAGTCAAGGAAGTCTCTCCTTTACAAAAAGATAGTAAATTAGACTCACTATATTACACAAATAAACTAGCATAATTGCCTATCTCAAAGTATCATTTTCAGTAAAACGAACATTTTCTAGCGATATCGCCTTATTAAAAAAGACTTTAGAACTATACGCTTTAAATGATACAAAAGTACCGCTCCATTTATTACGTATAGCCAGAAGCAACTCGGCTTCCTGCAGGTAGTCCATATCATCGCTTCTTGCTGCACGTATAAGTAATTCATCTGCTTGTCTGGTAAGGATGAACGCCCCTTGCTCATATTCCCCTTTCTCGTACATACGCAATGCCTTTTTTACAATAGGAGGCGTCTCATTCAGTTTTATGTATTTTTCCACCTTCGGGTTGGATGGAATGCTCAGCAGACCAAGATGATGCGTAAAATGAATGTAGAGCTGGTCTGTCCGGATCAGCGTTCGCTTTTCCTGCAATGGCTTGCGCCAGCTCCACTCCATCATTCCAATCGTATGTCTTCCGGACGAGTGAGCCGGTATAGAAAACGTCAAAATAGCCTGTCTATATTTTCCCCGCCTTACATCACCACAGTGAACAAACATCCTATCTCCGTTTTCCGAGCGTTTAAAACCGAGCCTTACCCCTTCAGCTTTTAATAGACTTACTCCGTTTTCTGGAATGAACTGGAGTTGAAGGTCACATCCCGCTGCTTTCGGTATTAGATTTCCTTTTCTTTTGCGTATAGCTCCATAGCCCCATTCTATCAGTAGATTTACTTGTTTGGACCCATTCGCAGATATAGACTCTTTGTCCCATGTGTACGTTACATTGAGCATTGACTTCACCACTGGTAAATTCCCCCTAAAAGAACATGTAACTCTAAATTAACAGTGTTATCTGACACTATATTGTCAGGGAACGTATGTTTGATTGTGAAAATTATACATGGGAATCTTTATGAAGGGGGACCTAGTTTGGTAAATAACATTTTAAACCATTTGAATTACATGAATGCGCAAAAATAGCCCGGCGTATGCCGGGCCATATTATAGTCTACTTCTATATTTAAACTTATGAGATTGTAGTTTCTGTTAAAGAAACATTCGTTTTTGTGCAAATATCAGATATAGGAGCAAAAGTAGTGCTATCTACGACGAGATCCTTTGATAACGGCTTTCCATTTACAGTGATTTTTAAAGTTTTATAGTTTTGTTCTCTCTCATTCATCTTGCAAAATCTCCTTTTATATCAATTTTTAATATATTTCAGTTCATTTATTCAACTTAAGCCCCTGATCAGGTGTGGATCGTTCTTTACTTGTATGCTGGGAAAAATGCCGGAATGTTGCCGCTTCCTTGATATACCCGTTTTAAGGTACACTTAAACTAATATATCGACTTTTTTTGAGGACATTTTCTTCATATTTATCGTCCGTTTATTCTAAAATCTGCATCCGAATCGTTATATTATACGTAACCATGTCATATGGGTAATGATCTATATCATCTAACATCTTGGTTTATCAAAAGGGGGAACATCTCTTGGCACGACCAACTTGTCGTTTTGCTTTGTACCGCCGCATTGTCTGCGCTGCTATAGCACTTTTGTTTATTTTTGGGATAACTCGTGTACCCGAAGTACATGCTGCTTATTGGGATGATGTGTACCAAGGCTTCGAGCAATTTTCGCGGTTGCCCGGTGATGTGTATCAGCTCAAGGAAAGCTACCGACAAACACAGGAGGATCTGGAGAAGGCCCGTAACAGCTTAGAAGCCTATCAAGAGCAAAACGCCCAATTACTGGAGCAAAACCGCAAGCTGACTGACACTGTCACAGAATTAAAAAATCTTCAAACCCAGCGCGATCAGGCTTCACACCGAAATAAAATGCTCATCATCACAGCTATAATTCTGCTGGCCGGTTATTTTATCGGTATCCGACTGTTGCGTTACGGGATGCGTCGACGTTCGGGAAGATACTAACTGCCTGAAAGGATGAAAGGTCTGAATGGACATACAAGCAGGACAACACCATGATGAAAGCGTCGGTTCGGTCGTAACGCTCGATCTGGCGGAAGGAGAAAAGCTGCACGTTCTGCATCCGCAGCAAATCATCGCATACCGCGGACCCAGCTCAGGCCGTAGTGATAAACTAATGAATATAAAGGGCATGTATCGCAAACACAAACTGATTCAGGCCGATTTCACAGGTGCTTGTCGCCTAATTGCCGCACTTCCACCTGGCTTTAGTCTAAAAATGATTAAGCTTGAAGGAAGCGATGATCTGTTATACGATTTTCGCAACCTGTTCTGGTACAGCTCCGGTATTCAAATGCGTACCAAGCTGCTAAGCATGAAAAACATGTTGTTTAGCCGCGATGTTATAAAAATGAAATTTGACGGTGTGGGTCAAATCGGTCTTTTGACACAGGGATTGGTATGTCAAGAACAGCTTCATCCGACAGAGCCGATATATGTGGATGCGAGCAGCGTCATTGCCTATCCCGAAAACGCCAAACTGGAGTTGACCGTGTACGGCAACCATCTGGCCAGCCAGCATATGAACTATCATTTTAAAATGACCGGACAGGGTACCGTACTATTCCATGCCGGGGAACATCATCGGCGGCTCCAACAGGATATGAACGACGATGGCGTGATCCAGCGCTTTTTACGGGAAGTCATTCCATTTGGTGGAGTGTTTATCAAATAGCCCTGCCATGCTATAATGACAATGCTAAAGCCGTCTGTCCTCGTGGCAGATACTAATGAAGAAAATCCATGCGTCATGCATGGGAGAGGTTCGCGAACTCCCTCTATAAAAAACTAACGATGCTTTGTCCTCCGCAAGAAAAATGAATTCGCGGGGCAAGGCCTGTTTTTTGTTGAAGTCGGTTCAAGAACTCTCCTTCTTCCAAGTGACAAGACTCCGTGTCTTGCACCATTCCAAGAAGATCGAGAGGTTTTTTTTTATGTTTGCAAACGAAAAAGCAGTCGTCGTATTCAGCGGCGGCCAAGACAGCACAACCTGTTTATTTTGGGCAAAAAAACATTTTGCTGAAGTAGAAACCGTGACGTTCGATTACGGTCAACGCCACAAGCAGGAAATCGAAGTAGCCGCTGGAATCGCCCGTGAACTAGGTGTTCCGCAAACGGTACTGGATATGAGCCTGCTTAATCAACTAGCCCCTAATGCCCTCACACGCACCGACATTGACATTACACAACAGGAAGGCGAACTGCCTAGCACCTTTGTAGATGGTCGCAACCTTCTGTTCCTGAGCTTCGCGGGAGTTCTCGCCAAGCAAAAAGGAGCGCGTCACTTGATTACAGGCGTTTGTGAGACGGATTTCAGCGGCTATCCCGATTGCCGGGATTCTTTTATCAAATCGCTAAACGTCACACTGAACCTTTCGATGGACTATCCCTTTGTGATTCATACCCCGCTCATGTGGCTGAACAAGGCCGAAACCTGGCAGATGGCCGATGAGCTGAAAGCTTTTGAATTTGTAAAAACACGTACACTAACGTGCTATAACGGCGTCATTGGCGACGGCTGTGGCGAATGCCCTGCTTGCAAACTTCGCCGTGCTGGACTCGAGCAATATCTCGTGATGCGCGGAGCTTCCTCCCAAGGAGTTGAAGGTCATGCGTGAGCCAGGTACCTTCCGCATTGTCGACAAGCTCCAGCAGTTCGGGACAGACATTGAGCACTCTCAGCTGCGTTATCACCGCAAACGTGTACTAGTCAGCAAACAATTTACATTCGATGCAGCACATCATTTGCACTGCTACGAAGGCAAATGCAAAAATCTGCACGGTCATACCTACATCGTCGTTTTTGGCATAAGCGGTATACCCGGCGAAACGGGTCTAACGCTGGATTTTGGTGACATCAAAACGATCTGGAAAGAGCGGATTGAACCTTTTCTGGACCATCGTTACTTGAATGAGACGCTTCCTCCAATGAATACAACGGCGGAAAATATGGTCGTCTGGATCTTTGAACAAATGGAGTCCGCCTTGACCTCGGATGCATACTGCAACCGTGTCGAAGGTGGACGTACCGAGTTTGTACGGTTGTTCGAGACACCTACCAGCTACGCCGAGTTCCGACGGGAGTGGATGCTCGATGAGTAATACCGTGACTACTCACCAACCCATGATAGCCTCCCACGGGACCAAAATAGCCCCTATTCCCGTACTGGAGGTGTTTGGACCCACTGTTCAGGGCGAAGGGATGGTCATTGGTCGTAAAACGATGTTTGTTCGCACCGCAGGCTGCGATTACCATTGCTCGTGGTGTGACTCCGCCTTTACCTGGGACGGCAGCGCCAAGGATCAGATCCGTCGTCTGAGTGCCACAGACATTTGGCAGGAGCTGAAGGCCATCGGTGGCGAACGGTTTTCGCATGTGACCCTTTCTGGAGGAAATCCTGCCCTGCTACCGCAGCTTGGGGAGCTAATCACCCTGCTACGCAGCCAAGGCATTGCCACCGCTGTCGAAACACAAGGCTCCCGCTGGCAGGAATGGCTGTACGATATCGATGAGGTAACCCTGTCCCCGAAGCCACCCAGCTCGGGTATGACGACCAACTGGGATGTGCTGGATGATATCGTCGCCCGTCTGTCGAACCGGAAGATGGCTAGTGAGCCCCGAGCTACGTCCAACGTCCCAACCGCAACGGGCTTGAAGGAACCCGCTAATGAATCTGCGCGGCTCTATATCGGAGCTTGCAGCTTGAAGGTCGTCATCTTCGATGACACCGATCTTGCCTACGCCCGCACCGTTCACGAGCGCTATCCACACGTACCGCTGTTCCTCCAGACGGGTAATCCAGATGTGAACACGGAGAACACCGGACAGATTGCGGAGTCCCTACTCCATCGTTATGAATGGCTTATCGACCGTGTCATGGACGATTCCCGACTAAACGACGTAAGAGTACTCCCACAGCTCCACACCCTCGTATGGGGCAACAAACGCGGCGTATAACACTTATATGTAATATATTCCGTATGAGCTGTATGTGATACACAAGTTATGCCAAATTAGTCGAAGTACATCCTCGACATCCAAAAGAGAAACCCTCGTCCGTGAGGGCGGGGTTTCTCGCAAAATAACGCTCCTTTCATATAGGAGCGAGCATTATTCACTTCTGCCCCAACCAATATGTAAACGGGTAGGGACTTTATGGTGTTGACGGCGGTCGGCAGCGAAGCGGAGGAATTGAAGCTGGAGAAGCGATAGCGTTCGCCTTTGAAATGGGATTCTAATCTATATCTTTCAAATCATCAGAAAGAATCCCATTTCAACAGCGATCGGAAGCTCAAATCCTTCGCGGAGCGCCACCTAACCCCACACCATAACTCCCTCTCTCTTTTACCAAACTAAACTTAAGGAGCCGCATCCATATGACCGGAAGAACACCCGAAGAAATGACCGACGTTACCCTACTTGGCAATCAAGGCACACAATACACTTTTGCCTATGATCCCGCCATTCTCGAAAGCTTTGATAATAAACATCCGTATCGGGATTATTTTGTAAAGTTCAATTGCCCGGAGTTCACCAGCCTGTGCCCGATTACAGGACAGCCTGATTTTGCAACCATCTACATCAGCTACATTCCCGATATTAAAATGGTAGAAAGCAAATCCCTTAAGCTGTACCTGTTCAGCTTCCGTAACCACGGCGATTTCCATGAAGACTGCGTCAATATCATCATGAATGACTTGATTAAGCTGATGGACCCTCGCTACATTGAAGTATGGGGCAAATTCACGCCACGCGGCGGCATCTCTATCGACCCGTACACCAACTACGGCAAGCCAGGAACGAAGTATGAACAGATAGCGGAGCACCGCATGATGAACCATGATATGTACCCGGAAAAGATCGATAACCGTTAAGCTAATACTCCCTATCCTTAAACAATAAAGTGCACCCCTAGAATACATCCCCATGTATTTTAAAGGTGCACTTCAATTGTTATATAGCGAGCTAATTATGTTTTACTTAGTGACTTTCAACTGAGCACTGTCAGCTGTATAGATAACCTTCACTTTATAATTGCTTGGTAAACCTACCGTTTCAATGGAAGAAAATGCTCCATTTCGTTTAGCATAAGTTAAGATCGTAGCACCATTAGCCGGTACATATTTGTTAGAAAAATTCAGACGTAATTTTCCGTTGAGTATAGCTGTTCCCTTTATTTTGAGTACATCATTTTTACTGCGCAGGTTAAGCTCAAGTGTTCCCTTGGCAGATTGTCTGTAATTTCCGCCAATAATCAGCTTTCCAGAAGCATTTTTAAGAAAAGTTCCCCCGTTATTCGTAATTCCACCACTTCCGAAAGCCGTTTCCGAAGTTCCCTCCAAAGTACCTTGGTCGATCTGTGTACCGCCGGAATACGTATTGTTACCCATTAGCTTCAACGTACCTGTTCCCTTTTTAGTCAGCTTTCCAACACCAGAGATATTATTGCGCCAGCGATCCAATGCATTGAAACCGCCTTTGGAAGCGTCCATATTCACCGTCACATTATTGGCGAAAGCACCGTAGCCATCCGCAGCGGAAAACAAGTTCAATCGTCCCCATCCCTCAGCATCATCAAGTACAGGATAGCCGGAAGGAATCCCCGTGGTACCCAAAACCCAACGACGTTGTGTGCTATCCAGGTAAGGCAAGCGTGTCTCCAATAGTACCTCAGCTCCCTTAGGCACTGTCATTGGCGTCGTAGTTGGATTAACCTGACTGAATCCGTATGTTAATCGTTGATTATAATTTTTTTTGTTTGTGGCATAATTGCTGAACCGATCTGGAGCTGTACCTTTTTGAGATAGCAGTTGTTTACGAGCATCCTGATAAGCGGCTTTCTTCAAGCTGCTATTGGCTGGATCAGACAGGATAGCAGCCGCCATCGCCGTTGCCATGACACGCCCTCCCATAACATCAAGCGGTGAATGCATACCAGCAACAACACGGTTATTGCCCAGCTCCGAAGCTCGCGTCAGCAGTTCTTGATAACGCTCCGGCACGGCGTAGGCCATAGCAATAGAACTGAGATACGCAGCATTGGTATGACCGCTAGGAAAGCCGCCATCGCTAGTAGCATCAGCTTTGAGAGCGGGAATAAGGCTCGGAACAACTACTGAGTTATCGCTCCAGCGAAATGGGCGAGGGTAGCTAAAATAAGACTTAGCTGGGTTCGTCGTAGAATATTCCCCGCGCAAGGTATTTACCAGATTTACGATGTTGCCGAGATTGGAGCTTGTACTCCCAGCATTCGTTCCCTCATCTTCGTATTTCTTAGTCAGAGCATCTGCCGGAATGTCGTTGATCGTTGTTGTGGCACCTGCATTCTTTCGATATACATCAGTGAGCGAACCCAGACCGTCGATCACACTGTAGCTCTGGTTTCTGCGATCATCCAAATAAGCTGCATCAGCCTCACTAGAAGTGCGACGAGCAGCTATATCAATCACTTTTTGAATATTGGCGTCCAGCACGCTGCTGTTTAGCTTGGTACCTGTATCCCAAGTAGCACCGGGAGTCCAAAGCTTATTAAATTCGGAGAGCAATCCGAGAGTCGGATTAGCGCTTTCCGTCTTATTTGCAGAACTATTATTTTTATAATGATCTACGAAGTATCCCCATGACGGTTCTGTTGGAGTTACCGTTGTTGGTAGGGTTGCCGCACTCGCATAACTTCCACCCAGGGAACCTAGAAGTAATGGTAAAGATAGTAATGCAACTGATAATGGTTTCCTTAGCGATTTCATTCTCAAATCAGATCCTCTCTTCTCTTGTGCTCTTCGTGCTTTCTCTACGGAGCTATTATCTAAATAACAAGATGTATGACATAAAGAATCATATCTTAAGTTTGTTAAATCAAGAGCTTAGTTTTGTTAAATGAAAAAAAGGCATCCCAAGAGCCGTATATACGACTCTGGAGACACCTCGTTCAAACCGTTATAGAAAAACCAGCTACCCTACAGCCATACTTCTATGACTTTGCCATTCACGAAAGCTACCGCCTTGAAATAAAGACTACGGTTGCCGTATACCCAGGCTTCGACTTGAGTTCCGTTTGAAGCAGCCCCCTTTTCTCTGACTGTTGGGTTTCCCCATGCGAACTGCACCTGCGTCGTATTCATGCCCAAGCTTACCTCATTATTTTTAATCTTGTTCCAGATGGCTTGCGACCATTGGTATTTCTTGTACGGATCGTAAGTCAGAAATTGATCGGGATCAGACAGCATTTGTGGAATGCGTGAAGCTCCGATGATGGAAAACGTGTTATAAGTTTCGCCATTGGCCCCCTGGAAAATAACTTCGTAAGATTTAACACCGTTCGGGTCCGTGCTGACTTCGATATCTTTAACTGTTACCTTGCCAAATCGCTCTCCAGCGCTATAGAAGTTATTGACCCAATAGGTTTTGCCAATTAGTTTGGACAGACTGCCCAGATCAATGGCTCTGATAATTTTTGCCGTTTCCGGCGTCTCAATGACCAGCTTGGTAGCGCCCACAGATAATTCTCCTTGCTGGCGGTCACGATTCCATTTGAATCCGCCCAACTTCAGATCGGTCAGTAATGTTCCCGGGAATACAACCTGTCCGTTAACCGTTTGAACCTTGCCCTTCAGTGCAACAGGTTTACCATTCACCATTGCGGTGGAACTCCCTTTTTGGAGTACGATATTGTTTTTACCCAGCTTGATCGTAAAGGTCTGGTTCGCCACGGTAACAGATCCACCCAGCGTCTTGAACACAGACTGCACAGGCAAATACACATTACCGTTCAGTATAGCCGCCCCGGTCAAGGTTTGATCGGACGATACCTTTAGTGTAAAAGAAGAGGGTATTCCTTCGGTCCGCAGAGCTACGGATGTGCTTCCAATGCCCCTTACTTTGAGTGTACCGGAACCATTCTGCTGTAGCTCGGCAACCTGCGGTTTCTCCACTTCAATCTCACTAGCTTCGGGATGACGTGTTAGTCGATAACCGTTCGAATACGTCTCTTGTACATTTAATTGAATCGTATCGCCGATAGCAGCCTCTTTGGAGGTCGTCAACAAGGACATACCCGTTAATGTAGGCAAGCTCAGCGCAGTCGTGATTCCGTCCTTATAGCCAACCCAAGAGCCATCCTTTAATTGTGCAAAAAGCTCGTCAGGCGAATCAACCAACCGTGCAACATTAGATAACCCGCTAAGCTGCACAGCTGGATATTTCTTCATTCGGTCATAGCTCCATACAGTCCCGTCATGATGTACAGTAATCAAGACATGTGTACCTTTTTTCCATAAAATCGAAGCAATATCACTTCCCACTTCGCGCGGTGGTTCATTGGTCAGCATATCCAGCATCGTGACATGGCCATCTTCCTTAAGCACTGCAGCATACGCCGTACTCATTTTGATATCAAGCGCACCATCTACATGACCTATCTTGCGGGGCTTAGATTCTGCGTACCCTGTGGAATACCATACATCACCGGATCGAGTAAGAACCGTAAAGTAGGTACTTACCTTATCACCGTCTATAGCATCCGATATTCCCTCAACCTGTTCTCTTCCCCAGGAGATCGTCCCATCGGTTTTAATAGCCAAACCCTCACCTGTAATTTCTTTAACTCCTGAGGATTGAGCCGTCACTTTTGGGTCGGAGTTATCATCCCAGATGGCTACCTTCCCGTCCTCAGTCCAGCCATAATAACCTTGGCTCTCGTTTTTGCTGCCTGTAATGCCCTTCAAATCCAATTTCTCAATAACCGGGCCATCTATACTCTTTCTCCATAAAGAACCATCATCCAGTATGTAGTTATTCCGGTCGATCACGTCTATAATTTTAGCGTTTTTCCAAGTGTTGTTCGTCGTTACATTTGCCGCTACTGCTGTTTCTACATTGTTTAACGCAGTTCCCACCACCGCTCCACATACCATAGATACTGCCAGCAAAATCTTCGTTGCTTTTCTCATCGTGGTTCCCCTTTTCTATCTATATTTCAATATCAATATTTTGCATAACTTCATTCCCAACGCTCAAAAATACATTATATAGACGAACTAGATCACTTCGATCTCTATATTGCTAATTTGAAAAGCGCTCTTGGGACTTATGCAAAATACTCACATATATATCGGTTTTGAGGATGGTAAATGTTTGAATTTGGATATGTGATTTTAGAAATTCTAACTAAATGGAGCAATGAAGAGTATCCAGCAGGATGGGCAAGCAGTAATGAGTAAAGGTGGCCTTTATCCCACTTTCAGCCATTTGCTGCAAACGGATCGCTTCCTATATCTTAAAATATACATACATATTCGGAGGTTGCCATGACTAGTAAATCTGCTACAAAAAATGAAACGGGCCGATCGCTCCCCCTCCCGGGTCCACAAGCGAAAGGCACCGTTTTTGCGATACTGATTGCGATCAGTTTCGTCCATCTGTTCAATGACTCGATTCAATCGGTCATTCCAGCGATCTTTCCGATCTTGAAGGAATCTATGAGCCTGAACTACACGCAAATCGGCTGGATTTCATTCGCGATCAATTTTACAGCTTCAATCATGCAGCCCGTGATTGGTTTGTTTTCAGACAAACGGCCCACGCCCGCTATCCTTCCCATCGGCATGGGCTTTACGCTGACTGGCATGCTGTTGCTCGCCTATGCTGCCGATTATAAAGCGGTGCTGATCGCAGTCATCTTTGTGGGTCTGGGGTCGGCTGCCTTTCACCCTGAAGGCTCGCGCGTATCCCATATGGCGGCCGGGCCGCGTCGGGGATTGGCACAATCCATTTTTCAAGTTGGCGGCAATGCGGGCCAATCGCTGGCGCCGATGCTCACGAGCTGGATTTTTATCCCGTTAGGACAATTTGGTGCGATCTGGTTCACAGGTATTGCGGCAGCGGGAATTGTGGTGCAATCGTTCATCGCCCGCTGGTACGGTAACGTCCTGCGTACAGAAGGCATTGCACGCAAAAAAGCGGTGGCACGCCGCATGAAGCCTGAAGTGCGTAACCGTGTTATGTTTGCCATGATTGTCCTCATTCTACTGGTATTCGTCCGTTCATGGTACTCGACCTCGGTCGGAAGCTACTATTCGTTTTACCTGATGGAAGTATTCAAAATGCCATTGGCTGATGCACAGCTCTACATTTTCCTGTTCCTCGGGGCTGGAGCGCTGGGCACCTTCTTTGGCGGTCCGCTCGCGGACCGTTTTGGTAAACGCAACATGATTTTTCTGTCCATGGTATTAGCTGCACCACTCGCGCTGGCACTACCTTATGCCAACCAATTCTGGACGGCGATCCTACTGGCAATTATCGGATTTATTATGCTGTCTAGCTTTTCGGTTACAGTCGTATATGCACAGATGCTCGTGCCCGGCAAAATCGGAACGGTGTCCGGCCTCATTACGGGCCTCGCTTTTGGCCTTGGGGGTGTGGGCGCACTCGTGCTCGGCAACTGGATCGACAAGGTAGGCATCACCCACATCATGTTCCTGTGCGGCTTTTTGCCACTGCTCGGCATCTTAACCTTCCTGCTTCCTACAGATAAAACCCTGAACCGCTGGGCGGAAGAAAATGGAGCCGAAGTGTAACAGGCAAACGTGCAGCGGCCATCTTGGCCGCTACACACCTTTATACCCAACTAACGTAACTCCTCACTCTCTACTTCTTCCAAACGCATTAAAATCCGACGCTTCCGATACAGCATTTTCCCTGCTTCAGCTACGTCACTAATAGCGCTTCGGTTCGCAATGGAGCCAAACAAAATACCCGCAATCGGGACCATTTGAAGCAGCTTTTTCCATCCAAACTGGTCACGATAAGTGTTAATGACCTCTCTCCATCCCTGCATCTGGGAAAAAACCTGTGTCTGACGTGAAGGATCATCAAACAAAGCCAGCTCCTCTAATACGGCCTTCTTACCCACAATATCGGATGAAGCAAATTGCATACATTTAATAATAAAAATGCGTTCCTGCTTATCATGGGGATTAAAGCCATAACACAAGGCTATTTCCTGAAGCACTTTGAGTGACAAGCCGAGCAAAAGAGGAATATCCGCCGCAATCGTAAACACACCGCCAATTCCCGTTGTTGCTCCCTGAGCGGTAGCAAAGGTAATACGAGCCGACGTCATATCGTCAGCAGTCCGATCCATGATTGTTAGCGGGAGCTCAGCCGCCTGCTTCAACTCCCACCTAGGTTCGGCACTATGTTCCGAATCAGCGTTTTCCCCGGCACGAGGCAGGTCCTGCGTATCCGACACGGAATCTGCGCCATTTTGCTGAATTACATGTTCATGGGCCGTCTTTTTCAGCCTGTTCAGAACCGTTTCTTCCTTCACCAAATATTTGCCTCCGTTCTGAATGAAACTACCCATCTCATTAAGCAGTTGCTCCAGCTTGTCTTTAATGACTTTGGGCGTCAGCCGATCCAGCAACATAAAAGGCCATCTGCCGATTTTTTCCCAGAAAAAAATGTCCTTCTGTTCCTTTTCCCATTTTTCAATATTCTTCAGCTCATGACGCAATACGTCCTGGCTTTCCCGATATTCTGCAAGCTGCTTCATAACCGTAGACGTCTCCTTTTGACTATGCTAGTTTATGTATGGGTAATACGTAAGTAAGGCGAGTTCAGGTTTCTTTTTTTAGCAAACTAGATGATAAAGAAAGTTAAAAATCCATACAGATCGGAGTGTAATGATGAATAATCCCACATTCGCCTCACAGTCTTCTTCAACTGCTAATGTAGAGCTTGTCCCTTACCATTGTGAACATGATGCCATTTTACATACCTTCTACTTGCCTGAGGAGCAGAAGCAGTTTACTGGAATGCCGGATGAAATGCTGACACTGGCCAAGGAAGATCCGCACTGCCATCCTGTCGTGATTACGGCTACTAGAAGACCCGTTGGATTTTTCATTTTATACGATGGGGATGAATTAGCGGACTATACGAATATTTCTGAGGCACTGTTGCTGCGCGCGTTCTCTATTCATTACGCAGATCAGGGACAAGGATTCGCTAAAAAAGGGCTGCTTCTACTACCACAATTCATCGCCAGACACTTCCCACATATTCGCGAGATTGTACTGGGCGTCAATGCCCGTAATCTGCCTGCCCAAAGTCTGTATCGCAAATGCGGCTTTATCGATGAAGGCAACACTAAAATGGGACAACACGGATTGCAGCATATTTTAAAAATAAGCCTATAACGTTGACCTCATAGCCCTCGCCCAAATAAAAAAGCTTTCGGCACAAACGCCGAAAGCTTTTATCGTTAAATCTCACCAATGGAAAAACTCAATTTGTAATTACCAAACTTCGTAAGCTCATCCAGCATGGTATTTAACTCTGCCTGTGATGACATGCGCAAGCGCATCCAATAACAGCCTTCCCCACTCACTCGATGGATTTCGACAATATAGGGATGCTCCCGTGCAAAAGCCTGGAAAGCACTGTGAGTTGTTCCTGAATTCAAAAAAACCGTAATAAAGGCATGAATCGTCTGTCCAATTTTCTCAGGGTTCCAGCGCAGCGTATAGCCCTCGATAATGCCCGCATCCTGCATTTTTCGAACACGCGCTCCTACTGCTTGGCCTGTCAAATGAACAAGCTGACCGATCTCCTTGTGCGATAAAGAGCTGTCCTCAATTAAATGATGAAGAATGCGCAGATCGGTGTCATCAGGTACGAATAGTTCCATAGTTATTTTTCCTTTCATGATGAAACGATAATGCTGGTTTTCCTTTCAGCAGGCCGTAGCCTGTAGCTCCTTGCGTCAGATATGATTGTAACAGAAACAAAGAACCACCGAAAATACACTCTGTCCAAAAACATTCACTACCAAAGGAGCTTTCATATATGAAAATCACACTAATCCGCAACGCAACCTTATGGATCGAATACGCTGGAGTAAAATTTCTGATTGATCCGATGTTGAGTGATGCTGGCGTAAATCCGCCGGTTCCCAATACGGAAAATGCCCGCCGTAATCCGCTGGTTCCGTTGCCGCCGCAATGGCAGGCACTCGGACAGCCTGACGTTGTGATCGTCACACATTTGCATCCCGATCATTGGGACCCGGCAGCAGTACGCTGGTTGGACAAACAAATTCCCGTCTTCTGCCAGCCCGGAAATGAAGAACAAATTACTGCTGACGGTTTTACACAGGTTACTCCGATCTCGGTGGCTGGCTCCGTGGGAGAAATTGAGCTCATCCGTACTACCGGGCATCACGGCACCGGAGAAATCGGGGAACAGATGGGACCCGTATCCGGCTTTGTGTTTCAGGCACCAGGTGAACCTGTCGTCTATTTGGCCGGGGATACGATCTGGTGCAGTGAAGTCGCGGAAGCACTGGATAAATACCGTCCGGAGTGGACAATTGTGAACGCTGGAGGGGCTCGGTTTACGATTGGTGATCCCATCATTATGACTGCCCAAGATGTAACGGCTGTTGCGCAGCATGCCTCTTACACACAAATCGTGGCTGTCCATATGGAAGCAATCAACCATTGTCTACTAACTCGCTCCGAGCTTACGGAACACATCAACCGTGAAGGTTTGGAGGGCCGCGTTCACATTCCGGCAGATGGAGCAACGGTTTCGGCATAAGGCGATAATCCAGAGTCACCGCTTGCGCCCATTTTGAATATATTGGATTTCAAAACGCCTAAAGAAGGGATTATCAATGAATTGGCAATATCCTTATTATGGTACAGAAACCCAATGTAAAGAAGTTCCGATTGTCTTTCCTCCCCAGCATCAATATAGACAGCCGGGGTTGGAATACCTGATGGTTCCACGCCCTATTTATGATAATCCAAAGTATATTGGCACCGGAAAGCTTCAGGATCGGGTGGCTATTATTAGTGGCGGGGACAGTGGCATCGGTCGTGCAGTTGCAGTAGCTTTTGCCAAAGAAGGGGCCGATGTGGTCATTGCCTATCTCGATGAGCATCGAGATGCTATGGAAACCCGTGATGTCATTCATAAGCTCGGCAGACGTTGTTTGTTAATTCCGGGCGATCTAAGGCTAAAAAGCAACTGCTGTCTGGTTGTTCAAAAAACGATGGAAACCTTTGGTCGGATTGACATTCTGATTAACAACCTGGGTGTTCAGTTTGTGCGCGAATCGTATCTGGATATCAGCGAACAGCAGCTTCGTGATACGTTTGATACGAATATTATTTCCTTCTTCCATATGACTACAGAAGCCTTGCCATATATGCGGGCTGGGGCCAGCATCGTCAATACGGCATCGGTTACAGCCTATGTTGGTCAAAAAAATCTGATCGACTATTCAGCTACCAAAGGGGCCATTGTCAGCTTCACCCGCGCTCTGGCTAATAATCTGGTCGATCAGTGCATCCGCGTGAACGCCATTGCTCCCGGTCCGATCTGGACTCCGCTGAATGCCGCCACACAGCCGCCCGAAGCGATCCGTATCTTTGGCACCAATACGCCGATGAAGCGTGCCGGGCAGCCTTATGAATTGGCCCCCGCCTATGTGCTGCTGGCTTCGGATGATGGCTCCTACATTACAGGGCAAACGCTGCATGTCAATGGCGGACAAATGGTGACGGATTAGTTGCGTTAGCTGACAAGACCTAATAAATATAAGACACCTCCGGCACCCACATTTTAAGTGGGACTGGAGGTGTCTTGTTTTACGATATCGAATCTGAGCTTAAGCTGATCTTTTGTTTTTGTTGTAAATATCGAAGGCAACCGCCAGCAGAAGTACTAAGCCCTTGATGCCTTGCTGCCAGTCAATACCCAGACCAATCAGAGACATACCGTTATTCAGTACGCCCATGACCAAACCGCCGATAATGGCTCCAAAAACGGTTCCGATTCCGCCGGATGCCGAAGCACCGCCGATAAAGCAAGCCGCGATGGCATCCAGCTCAAAGTTCGTACCTGCTCTCGGCGTAGCCGCGTTCAGACGTGCAGCAAAGACCAGACCGGAAATGGCGGCCAGCACGCCCATGTTAACGAATACCCAGAACGTTACCTTTTTCGTTTTGACACCGGACAGACCCGCTGCCTTTTCATTTCCACCCAACGCATACACATGACGGCCCATAATCGTGCGGTTCATGACGAAGGAGTATACAACGATCAGTATGAACAGCAGCACGAGAATGTTAGGTATCCCCGCGTAGCTCGCGAGCATAAAGGTGAACAGATTGATAACCGCAGCTACCACAATCAACTTGAGTACAAATAACGTTTGTGACGGAACCTCAAATCCATATTTAAGCTGAGAACGGCGTTCGCGAAGTTCGTTCACGATAAACCATACCGTGAGTGCAATACCGACAATGATGGATACCAGGTTATAACCGGTAGATGAAAAATCCGGTAGGAAGCCTGAACTGATTTTCTGGAAGCCCCCCGGAAATGGAGAGATCGATTGACCTTCCAGCACGATCATGGTCAATCCACGGAAGAGCAGCATCCCCGCCAATGTAACGATAAATGCCGGAATCCGTACATAAGCGACCCAGAACCCTTGCCATGCGCCGATTAACGCCCCGACCAGCAAAGATGCAATCACAGCGATCCATGCTGGAAGCTGCCAGTCGACCATCATTATGGCGGCAACCGCACCGACAAAAGCGGCTATGGAGCCGACGGACAAATCAATATGTCCAGTGATGATAACCAGCACCATCCCGATGGCCAGCACGAGAATGTAGCTGTTTTGTAGAATCAGATTGGTAATATTAATCGGCTTCAACAGCAGGCCGCCCGTCAGCACCTCGAACAAAATCATAATGACGACCAGCGCAATCATCATGCCATATTGGCGGATGTTATTTTTAAATAGTTTAGTTATGGTTTCCATGCTTCACGCCTCCTGACTTGGTCATATATCTCATCAACGTTTCCTGCGACGCGTCCTCACGGCCAACTTCTCCAGTGATCCGCCCAGCATTCATGACATAAATCCGGTCACACAAGCCTAGTACCTCGGGCAGTTCGGACGAAATGACCAGCACTCCCTTGCCTTCAGCGGCAAGCCGATGAATAATCGTGTAAATCTCATATTTGGCGCCCACATCAATGCCGCGTGTCGGCTCATCCAAAATCAGAATATCCGGCCCGGCGAAAATCCATTTGCTCAGCACCACCTTCTGCTGATTGCCGCCACTCAGATTACCCGTTTTCTGTAAAATGCTCGGCGCTTTGATGTTCATGCTTTTTTTCATTTCCTCTGCAACAACGACTTCCTCCTGCTCATTGACGACAGCGCCCTTCGTCAGCTTGTTCAGTCCAGTCAGCGAAATATTACGCTTGATATCATCCATTAGAATGAGGCCATACTCCTTGCGATCCTCCGTTACATAGGCAAAGCCGTTGTTGATCGCGTCCGTAACCGTGTTGTTCTGGATCGGCTTGCCGTCTTTAATCAGCTGACCGGAAATGTTGCGTCCGTACGACTTGCCAAAAATGCTCATCGCCAGCTCGGTCCGTCCCGCCCCCATCAGCCCGGCAATACCGACAATTTCACCGCGACGAATATTCAAATTCACCTGATCCAGCACCTTACGGTCTGCATGATGCTCGTGATACACCGTCCAATCCTTCACTTCCAGAACGACTTTGCCAATCTCGGCATGACGCTCTGGATAACGGCTGGTCAGATCACGTCCAACCATCCCGCTAATGATCCGATCCTCCGTGACCTCATCCTTTTTCATATCCAGTGTCTCAATCGTCTTCCCGTCCCGTAAAATCGTAATTGAATCCGACACCTTTGCGACTTCATTCAGCTTGTGGGAGATGAGAATGCAGGAGATGCCCTGTCTTTTAAATTCCAGCATCAAATTAAGCAGATTCTCACTATCATCCTCATTCAACGCCGCTGTCGGTTCATCGAGAATAAGCAGCTTTACCTTTTTAGAGAGCGCTTTCGCAATTTCGACCAGTTGTTGCTTCCCGACCCCAATGTTCGTAACTAATGTATTGGGATTCTCACTCAAACCGACCTTGGACAGCAGATCGCGTGTACCCACAAAAGTCTCTTTCCAATCAATCACACCGCCACTGGCGCGTTCGTTGCCCAGATAAATATTTTCAGCTATCGAGAGATACGGAATCAGCGCCAGCTCCTGATGGATAATGACAATGCCCAATTCCTCGCTCTGCTTGATATCCTTGAACTCACACGTTTTGCCCTGGAAAACAATATCCCCTTCATAGGTTCCATGCGGATATACACCGCTTAGTACCTTCATCAGCGTCGATTTGCCCGCACCGTTCTCACCGCACAGGGAATGGATTTCGCCTTCCTTGACCTTGAGATTTACATTTTCCAATGCCTTCACGCCGGGAAAGGTTTTGGTAATTCCCTTCATTTCCAAAATGATTCCAGTCATGGGATACACTCCTTTCGGTTGGATTCTTACTCTTATTTCAGTCCGATTTGCTCTTTGGTGTAATAGTGACTGCCGACAATATCCTTTTCCACATTCGTCCGATCCACCGAGATTGGATCAAGTAAGTAAGCAGGAATGATCTTTTTACCGTTGTTATATGATTCGGTGTCATTCACTTCCGCTTGTTTGCCCTGTAAAATGCTGTTGGCCATTACGACCGTTTGCTCAGCCAGCTTGCGAGTATCCTTAAATACAGTTTGCGTCTGCTCCCCAGCCACAATGGACTTGATGGAAGCCAGCTCCGCATCCTGCCCTGTAATGATCGGCAGCGGCTTGTTCGCTGATCCATATCCGACCCCTTTCAGGGATGAAATGATACCGATGCTAATGCCGTCATAAGGGGATAGTACCGCATCCAGATTAGCCCCCGAATAGTACGCACTCAGCAGGTTATCCATTCGCGACTGCGCTAAAGCTCCGTCCCATCGAAGTGTAGCAATCTGCGCCATCGTCATCTGCTTGCTGCGTACGACCAGCTTACCGGAATCAATGTACGGTTTAAGTACAGACATCGCACCATTAAAGAAGAAATAAGCGTTATTGTCATCCGGTGAACCACCGAACAGCTCGATATTGAACGGGCCTTTGCCTTCCTTGAGTCCCAACTTTTTCTCAATATATGCCGCCTGTAGCACGCCCACCTTAAAGTTATCGAAGGTCGCATAATACGTCAGATACGGTGTGTTGCGAATCAGACGGTCGTAAGAAATGACCTGAATGCCTCGGTCGTGTGCCTTCTGAATCACATCCGTCAGCGTGTTTCCGTCGACCGAAGCGATCACCATAACATTGACACCCTTGGTGATCATATTTTCGATTTGGGAGATTTGGTTTTCCACCACGTCCTCGGCGTACTGTAAATCCGTTTTATAGCCTTGCTCCTGAAACAACCGGACCATATTCTCTCCGTCCCCTACCCAACGCTCGGACGATTTGGTCGGCATGGAAATGCCCACATAGCCTTTTTCCTTGCTACCCGTTCCACTCTCCGCCAAATTACAGGCCGAAAGCATCAGGGCCAAAACCAGAAGCCATACGACAACAGCTCCTTTTTTCATATGAAGTTCCCCTTTCCTCATGTGATGCAGGTCATTTGAAGGTAAGGATTTTACAAAATCCTCAGGTCAGTGCTGATTAGATCCGTAATTAGATAGCGCTTACATAAGTGAGGTAACGAGTACCTCTCCTTTTTTTATGTGCAAACACATGGTATCATTCCAGGCCAGGAAAGGTCTTTGCTGGTTTTGAACTTTTTTTATAAAATTTTAACCTTTGTGGTGAGGGTAGAGGGATTTAAGTTGGAATAAGGATCATCAGGATCGCACATATACCTTGAAAATGCAAAAAGACTTTGGCCTTTTTACGATTGGCAAAAGTCTCAATTTGTAGAATCATTAAAAACGGCTATCTAAAGAGTTACACTTTTTTGGAACTTATTCACAGAGGCTCATATTTCTTATTACCTATGCCTCAGTAACGAACCATACCTAAATAAATTATAAATTTAATTAAATGATTTGAGTTATTATTAGGTATCCCATTCCCCGTTAATACTTAAAGGCTTAGATAAATAGCTTTATATTTATCAAAAACCTAAGTTTGGTCTCCCTCCGCATCTCCATTCATTTTTGAGGTGAAAAAAGGATTAAAACCTGTTTTAAATTCAGTAACTAAGTTCTCCGAATGGTCTGGTTTTAAATCCAATGTTTCATATTCCTCATCATCAAACATAAAAAGCTGTAATTTGTTTTTTCCGATACTTTCATATGCTTTAGATATTACTCTGCCTATAGCTTTTGAATTTGAATGATCAAATGGCTTAGATAAATGATCGATAACCAATATAGGGATTATTGGATATTTATTCTCCTCTATTAATATTTTCAAAAATCCGAAATAACCGCACAATTGAATTAGTGTATGCCTTGCCATACTTCCAATATAATAATTAACAGCCTTCTTTTCTTTTAATTCATTTTCATCAAATTCTGTTTTAATTATTGTGGGTTGCAATATATTACCTTTTTTTAGATACTGTATCTTGAAACCTTCTTGGTTGAAATCATCATCTACCACTGAAGAAATATCCTTTGCAGATTGATAAAGATCTGTAATAAACTTGGATAACTCCTCAATTTTTTTATTATCATCAGAATTTTGCAATACCCTTAATTCTTCACGTATTTCTTTGATTCTCTTTTTTTTCTGTTTTAGCTCATCTTCATAGGATCTAATATCTGCCGATAAATAATCTTCTATAATTATGATTGCCTTTGCCTTTTCTTCCATTGAAAATAGTCTGAATCGAGAATCGTTTCTTTTTATTTCCATTTTCACTTGTTCTCTTTGTTTCTTTAGTTCATTTATAGTACTGTCCCCGATTAGAAATTTACTAAACGATATTGTAGAATCAAGTTCAGAAATTAACTTTTGTAATGGAGAAACTAAATATTCAAAATCACTATTTTCTCCAAGTAGTGAATTCAGCTTCTCTAATAATAACTTTCTGTTTTGATTGTCTCTCTCAATTTGCTTATAATCAGAGATTCGGTTTTCATATATTTTAATTTGTTCAGAGATGTTGCTATACATTACTTCCAAGTCAGCAATATTCTTCTCTTTCTTGCTTAGAACAAGGTCATTCATGTTCTTTATTTCATTAAGTTTGATTTTTATATCTTCCGCATTTTTCCCAGAGTACCAAATTCCAGTTCCTAGTTTCTGAAGGTTCTTATTTATTTGTGCAAATATAAAATCATACCTTGCTGTTGCAGTTTCTAACTCCCTCACTTCAGATAATAGAGAATTCAATTCTTTTTGTAACTCATATATGCGCTCAAGATGTTTATTGAATATGAAATTTAATATAGGCGCCAGTTTTACCGAATATTTCACATCACTACATTTGTCAAAAAAATCATGAATCGCTCCTTGCCTTTTCTCACCAAGAAAATTAAACATTGTAAATGATCTATAGGTAAGTTCTTCCTCTGTAAAGTTTTTCAAATCTTTAAGGAGGTCAATATCTCTTGCAAAAATTTTATTTAGCCTTCCTTTATACTCCCTTAAATCTATAAAGGCTGTTTCCTCTTCATCTGAATAATAGAGATAATTTATATTAGGATTACTGGTTCTTGATATTTTAAAATTTAAACCATTATATTCAAACTGCATTGTTGCCTTTGCTAATGTTCCATTGTACCAAGGCTTTTTTCTAATATCTTCCGAGGACCCGAACATAAAATCAATAAAACTATAGAACTCAGTTTTTCCAGAACTATTTTTACCTTTGAAATAATTAATCCCTGGTTTAAACTCGTATATGAATTTACTATCATCAACACTACAAAGCTCTAAATTAATTATTTTAAACATTATTAGTGACCTCTTTCATAAATTGTCTTTCATTTATACCCTTACTGTATTCAATGGCTTTTTCGAGGAATTTGGTTTCTTTGAATATACTTTGACTATCAGATAAATTATCCTTAATCAATAACAAATCATTTTCTACAATAATAATCTTCCTAGTTTTCAATACATGGATTGCCTTAATAATAAACTCTACACTGTTACAGAATTCTAAATAGTCTCCAGAAAGGAGCGAAAGACATTTATAAATAATATCTTGAGTATTATTTCCGTTATAAACACTATTAGGGATAAAACGCTGTTTTTTAATTAAGTAGGCAAAAACTAATGTTTTAGTTATGCTTAATCTCCTATGCTTCCTAAGAATATCTAAAACTATTTCACAAAAAATACTAACCTGAATGGATTCAACTTCAATTTTCAGTTGTCTCATGTTTATCATCCTTCCAAGAAATTTGGATGTCTTCGATTCCTTCTTTTGTTAAAAATATTCCTGATCCAAAACGAACATGTTCATTTTGTGCATATGTGTTCCCTTGTTGTTTTGTTGCATTCAAACGATTAAATGGTGTATCATTTCCATTTTTTTGTAATTCAAATTTAACCATCTCAAAGTTCTCATGTGTTGTTTCTTCGATATTATCAATCTTACCGATCTTATTTAACTCCATATATTTAAAACGTAACTCCTTGTAATACTCACCGTATCCCAAATGCGTTTTAATTATAGGCTGTGGCAGTTCACAAGCAAGTAATTGCTTATATTCTCTAGATTTTGAGATACTTAAATCATTAAAATCAATAGAGTGAAGCTTTTTAAAATCCGAATATTGAGGGAGCGTTATTTCTTCCGTCATCCTACTGCAAATTTCTTCTACTAATGTAATGAATTTTTTATAGGTGAATATATAGGGTTTTTTACTATATATGCTATCCATGATTTGTACGGTAATATGCTGTAACAATTCCTTTATTCTTTGATAATAAACAACCTTATTTATACCAGCTTTTCTAAATAACTCTGAACAATTTTCATCTATTTTCTCATCAATATTTTCCATAGAAACAAATTCGTATTTTTCTTTAATAGAGTCGTATACATTTTTGAATTCTTCTACTTCTTTGTATATTTTTTTAACCTTTGTAATAGTGGCCTTATTACTCTTATCCGAGTCTCTAATTGATTCAAAAAGTGTTTCCGCTGAATTACTAAACAATATATCTGTATTGTTATATTCAGCATCAGTAAACAACGTATATTTGGAAACCTTATATTCCGAAGATTCGAGTAAAATCCAATTGAGTAACACTTGTACTGCGGTACTTTGCGTGATAGTGGTTCTCTTAACTTGCATTGTTTCATTTGTTGAACTACCAACTATTTTATTCAAAAATTTTTCATCAAAATCATCTAGTTGTTGAGGTTTAATTTTCTTCATATTAATATCATCAATCGTTTCAAACTCAATTTGCATTCCTTCTTTAAGCTTTAACATATAATAAACAAATACTCGTATTTGATAAGAAAATCCGCTCAAACTATATATTCCACTGTTATCCAGTATGTATGGTTCCATAATTGCACCTCATATACTAATTATTTCGTTACATAAATACTTTTTTGAATCATAACAAATAATTACATCCCTCAAAACTACTTAGTCATTTGCAAATTTATAAATGATGTAAATATAATGGTCCATATGAACTACTACTTTCGACATAATTTTATATTCCTCCTGCTTTTCCCATTAATTTTAGTATCATTAAAAATATTCCTACAATTTCTTTAAATCCAAAAAACTTAAATAATAACAAAAAGAACCTCTGTAATTACTCCAGAGGCCCTCTCTACGGCTAATTGGGTTCATCTTAACAAACCGTCAACTCTACTCGATTCCCTTCCCTAATTATACACAATCCGCTCCACCATTTTCTTCAACGCTCGATTCTGCTCTTCACTCGTCTGCGACGCTCCAAAGTACTTGCTTCTGTTATTATGTCTTCTTCATACGATTCATGTGGCTTGTCCAGAACTCACTTTTGTTTCTTTAATTTCTGCGCTTAGACCTCAATTATCACCTGTGCATCATTATAACGATTACCATTCATTTCAATCTTCGCATATACTTGCTTCATTTAATATTACTTCCTGCTGTAACGAACCTTTTGCTGATGTTTACTACACTCTCTCAATCACAAACACAAATAATCTCTTTATTTTCTTTCCCCTGTATAATTCCATATTTCTCTTAAACATTTTGACGATGTAGTTGAATACATTTCCTTAAAAAATAGATTATCAATCCGAACTGCATTATAAAAGAAGTCATAATAAAATCCCGGAGGCATATCGTATCTCCGCGATAAGTCCATCCGCTAAATTATCCGTAATGAGCTTGACATTAAGCTTCATCGACATCAATTAAAAACACCCGCTCCTGGAATCCGCCCCGTGCCTCAGCTTTGTCCGCCCGCAGCTTGTCCAGCTCTGCTGCATTCGCTCCATGTACTTCTGCTAGTGCCCGGATGACTTCCAGCATATCCGCCAGCTCTTCCAGCGCATCCTGATCTTTGTCCGCCGCGAAATATTCCTCAGTCTCTTCACGAAGCTTCGTTCTCAGCTCCTGCTTATATTCCTCTGGGTCCAAAATGTGTGTCCGACATTCCTTGCCCTGAGACATAATGAGGTGCGGAATCCGATCCCGCACCAGCTTGTTGTATGTAGGCATATGAAATAACACCCTTTCTGATGTGGAAGCTTTAACCCGTAATCCAACATATTCCTTTTCGTCATTATATCATTAGCTCAATAAGCATCGGGGATGATTGATAAAAGATCTAACGATTCATTGAATGAATTTTCTTTATAAATAGATGGATACCGCTTAGACGGATCAGCTACGATTCGCTGTGACAGAGACTCTAGAATAGAGTCCGTTTTATAAAGCAACTTGTCTACTTCCCCCAGCTTCATCGGCTCTTTAGATACATCATCTTCTCCCGAAACCAGATAATGTACCGTACCGATAAACAGCACCATATCTAAATTGGGCTCAGCCTCTGTGTGAATTAAAGGGAACAGGTCAGTCACGGATAAACGAATATACAATGGAATGATTTTGTTTCGATGAACATAAATGGCCTTAGCCATAGAAAACATCGCTCGATCACAAAGAATGAGGCAGTTTTGAAACTGATGATGGTCGCGCATCATCTGTGCAAGCTTGATCTGGTATTCGGCAAGCTTTTGAAAATCCATCATGCAATTGAATATGTAGGTGTCGCTGTACTTAGGCAATTTGAAATCGGAATCACTATGTAGTTGGGGACTTAAGGAGTAATGTTTCAAGGGGAATCAACTCCTGAATTAAAATTTCATAAACAAGGATTTTGCAAAATCCTGAAACAATGTGAGCAACGTAGCACAATTATGTAACCATCAAGATGTATAATTTTCTAGCTACCGGACAAGCTTCATAATAAATATTACTATATAGTAGTTTTTAATTCAATTTACTTACTAACACTTATTAATTAGATGTAACTCTTTCTCTACACTTCTAACTAGAGGATTTTGCAAAATCCAATAAGCGACTTCCAATAAATAATATATAGGTCGAGATGATCTAGTTCGTCTATATATGCACTTTGGAGCGGTTGGAATCGATTTTGTAGAACCCTTACTATAGAGAGGTGTATTCATGTCAGAACTTTTGAAATTAGTCGGTACACGTATTCGAGATATTCGAAAGTCTAAAGGACTTTCCCAAGAAGCTTTAGCCGAAAAAGCAGGATTCAATTCGAGTTATATTGGTTTCATTGAGCGTGCGGAGAGAAATATATCTTTGAAAAATCTGGAGAAAATAGCGAAGGCATTGAACGTGGGCGTCTATCAGTTGCTTACATATGTGAAGGAAAATGATGAGCTTACCGAAGAAGATTCGAGTATAAAAACCATTTTAACTCTCCTAAGAACTCGTGAATCCAAAGATACTGAACTGGCACTAAAGATTCTTACGGACATCTTTATAAGAATCGATGAACGATGAAACAAAAAAGGAACTGCACTTTGCAGTTCCCCACCAATCTCTTACGACAATGCCAACATCGCTTTCATATCTTCCTCTGCGGTCGTAATTAGCTTCAAGCCAAACATCTCCACCAGCACATCCAGTACACCAGAAGAAATAAACTCAGGCGGCTTTGGCCCAATGCGAATATCCTGAATGCCCAGGCTGAACAAGCCTAGCAGGATGGCAACGGCTTTTTGCTCAAACCAGGACAACACAATGCTGACAGGCAGCTCATTCACCGTACAACCGAATGCATCCGCCAATGCCAGAGCGATTTTCACAGTAGAACCCGAATTGTTGCATTGCCCCAAATCAATATAACGCGGAATGCCGGTATCTCCAACGGTGCCATAATCCACGTCATTAAAGCGGAATTTACCACAGGAAGTGGTCAGAATGACCGTATCATTCGGCAAGGATGTAGCTAGCTCGCGGTAATAGTTGCCGCCTTTGCCCGGTGCGTCGCAGCCTGCAATGACAAAGAAACGGCGGATATGCCCGTCTTTAACCGCCTGAATAATCTCAGGAGCCAGCCCGATAACCGTCTCATGATGATATCCTGTCGTAAGCACCTGCTCCGAATCTACATCTGCGGCTGGCAGGGCTAATGCACGCTCGATCAAGGGTGAAAAGTCGTCGTCCATGATCTTGGCTACTCCCTCCAGCCCGGCTACTTCATAAGAGAAGAAGCGGTCTGCATACGTACCTTTAATCGGCATAACACAGTTCGTCGTGGCGAGAATCGCACCCGGGAACTCCTCGAACAGTCTACGCTGATCGTACCAGGCTTTACCGATATTCCCTTTGAGATGTGCATATTTCTTCAATGCCGGATAACCGTGGGCAGGCAGCATTTCTGAGTGGGTATAGATGTTGATGCCTTTACCCTCCGTCTGCCGCAACAATTCCTCCAGCGCATACAAATTATGTCCAGTCACGACGATACATTGGCCTTCGATTTTATTCTGACTGACGGTAATCGGCTGCGGAATACCAAAACGATCCGTATGCGCACGATCCAGCACATCCATGATCCGTACAGCCGCATTTCCGACCTTCATCGCCATTTCCAAATGCTCTTGTACATTAAAGTTAGAATTGGTTAAGGTCATATATAACGCTTCGTGCGTGATCCGATCCACCTCAGGATCGCTATATCCCAACTGACGAGCATGTGTCGCATAGGCAGCGATCCCTTTTAATGCAAAAATCATCGTATCCTGCAAGCTCGCTACCGTCTCATCCTTCCCGCACACCCCAACTACTTTACACCCGCCACTCGGCGTCTGTTCACACTGATAACAAAACATATCGTTTTCCTCCAAATATTGATAGATATTTGTTCGTTATCCCCAGCGTAACAAACCCCTGAATGCGTAGGTGTGATTACACACACATTTTTTCTTACAGTTTATTATTAGACAGTGTGGGACTCATCCCTCATTTCAATTCTTCCTACTCCACCGTGTTTTCTTGAATTCCCCCGCCTTTACGGTACTGCACAGGGGACACGCCCATAGTCTTTTTAAAAGCGGTGCTAAAATAGTGCTGACTGTCGTAACCCGTACGTTCTGCTATATCATAGATAGACAACGTCGTGGAATCCAACAGCTGCACTGCTTTACGGATACGGGCACGCGTGACGAGGGTCACGAAGCTGTCGTTGAGCTCCTTTTTGAGCACGCGGCTGAGATATACGGCGGATACTTGTAGCCGCGAAGCAAGGGCTTCCAGCGTTAATTTCCGATCGGCGTAACCTTCCTGAATGAGCTGCCGGGCCCGACGTACGATGGGAGACAGCTGCGATTCGCCATACACTCGATCTCGACTCACCCGGTACGCGTCAATTGCACCTTCTAGTCCACCCGCGTTGGACTCCACATGCGTATGAACCGCTATATTCAGGTAACGTCCAATCGCCTGCTCCATGGAAGCGCCTATCGTCTCGGGTGCCTCCTGCCACAGGCATATGCCGATCAGTCCATTCGCATCGCGGAACAACACATGCGGTCGGTCCTCCAGCAGTTCGCCAATAATATTTTCAGCGGCAAAAAGAAACAACTGGCGGTCATTCTCACGCATAATCGTCTGCCGTGCCTCTGCCGCAGGCCACCGTACCACACCGATCTGAGCAGGCGGCCGCGATGGAAGCCGTAAAAACGCCAACTGCTCCATGATGTCTTTTCCCGTGTGTTGCCCTTCCATCCATTCCAGGCAAAAACGCTGGCGCAGCAGCGGAATATTCCGTTCAATCTGTCCGGCGGCTTGTTCTACATAGGCGGCACGCTTGTGCTCTTCGTCCATTCGCTGACGAAGCCGCAACAGTGCAGCATGAAGCTGATCCGCATTTACCGGCTTCAAAATATAATCCTCTACGCCAAGTCGGACAGCCTCCTGCGCATAAGCAAATTCATCATGCCCGGAAATGATCAGACAGCGGCATTCCGGATGATCTTCCCGCAGCCGCCGAATCAGTTCAATGCCGTCCATGAACGGCATATTCATATCAACCAGCACGATGTCGATATGAAGCTGACCCACCAGCTCCAGCGCTTCTTCTCCGTCCTCCGCCTCTGCTGCCACCTCCATGCCTAGTGCCGCCCAATCTATGCAATCTCGTATCCCCTCACGAATGATCGGCTCATCATCTGCGATCAATACTTGGTAACGTTTTGCTGGGCCTATGGTCACTTCTGTTATGGCCTGGTCAATCAGACTCGCCGTTATCGAGTTGTGTGTGGCCTTTGATTTCGTCATCCTGACCCTCTCCTTTTTCATAAGGCTTCTTCAGTTGCGCCATATCCAGCAGCAACGGATGAGTAATCGTCACGCAGGTACCTGTCCCTTCTTTGCTCTCCAGTACAATTCCATATTCCTCGCCAAAAGATAACCGGATACGCGCTTGTACATTCAGCATGCCATAGCTTCTGCCATGGGTACTAACTCCCTTTTGCTTCTGCTTTACTTCCATCGCCTCCAGGGGTATTTCCAGCCATTCACGCAATTCACGCAGACGGTCCGCCGTCATTCCTGCGCCATCGTCACGTACCGTCAGCAGCAGCTTGTCATCCTCAGCTTTAGCTTCTATCCAAATCGTGCCTGGACCACGTCTGGCCTTGATGCCGTGATAAATCGCGTTTTCCACTACAGGCTGAAGCATTAACTTCAACACGAACAGATCCTTTAGCTCGTCAGGTAGATTCAATTCCCAGCGAAGTCGGTCACGATAGCGGGTTTGCTGGATTTGCATATAGCTAGATATATGCTCAATCTCGGAGCGCAGTGGAATAAAGTCATCCCCCTTGCTCAGCCCGAGACGGAACAATCTCGATAGCGCTCCCACCATATCGGACACGTCGTCTGCTCCATTTTTTCGGGCCATCCAATGAATCGTATCTAGCGTATTGTATAGAAAATGGGGCTTAATATGCTCCTGAAGGCTGCGCAGCTCGGCATCCCGTTTTTGCCGTTCCCTCAGTTCGCTAAGTGACATGAGACGGCGAATTTGCTCCAGCATTCGGTTAAAGCTCCGCCCCAGCATTCCAACTTCATCCCCACGGTCACTCCATTGGCGAACTGTAAGATCCCCTGTCTCTGCCGTCCGCATATAGGACATCAGCCGGAAAATCGGCTGCGCAATGGAACTCGACAATCGCAAGGATGCCGTTAAGCCAAATAGACATACAATGAAAACAAAACAGATGACATAGAACTGAATTTGCCGCACTTCCAGTGTAGATTCGCGTGCCGGGAATACCCCCACTGTTCTCCAGCCCGTGAATTCGGAAGCCCTGAACATGAACAGCAATTCCCTGCCCCCAGCTTCACGGGTAAACATCCCGCTGTCACCTGCCCCGAACCATTGCGGCGGGATACGCTCAATCAAAGGCATATCCGGCCTGTACACGCTGCGCCCCTCAGCATCTGTCACCATTAAATACCCGCTTTTGCCCAGGGTTACATCTCTGGCAGCCTGCGATACAGCCCGCAGCTTGAGGTCAATCATAATCGCGCCTAGCACGCGTCCGGTTTCCGGATCTGTAACCGAGCGAACGACGGAGACAATTTCACTGTCCTTGTACTGGACATGAGTGGTCACATTACGGTGACTCGGCTGTCCTAGCACAGTGAATATGCCTGCATGCTGCGCCGCCTGTTGGTACCAGCCTTCTTCCGTCAGGCTACGCGTGCTTCGAGCGTACATTTCGTTGCTGATATAGTCGCCTTTTTCGTTCACGATCAGAATCCCTGCAATTTCAGGATATAACGTGGTATAGCCCTGCAAAAATTGCTTCATTTTATACAGCGTATCCTGCTCCTGTACAGAACTTAATGCCTGCTTGGAAGTGAGAGTCTGGTTTTCCGGCGTTACGATACTCGCATGACCCGCGTGGCCGTCAGCCAGCGTCTTCCCTTTCCAGAACTCCCCGATATCGGGGTTAAAAGCAATCAGATACGTCATGTTTTGCAAATTTTCCATTTTGGTATCCAGCGCTTCGTTCACCTTGCCAATCAACTGCATCGTATGATCTTCCACCTGCCGCTCAATAATCCGTTCCACCGTCCAATTGACCAGTAGACCTAATCCCAGCGAAGGCACAATGCCAAACAACAAGAACAGCAGCATGAGCTGATAACGTAAAGGCATATTGCGCAAGCGTAACCGCGGTATCGTTTGGCGCACCCCTAATTGGATACGCTCCCAAAATTTATTTCGCATAATAATCATCTACATTTGCCCGGGTGACTACGGAAATCCCAGTATCTACCCGCACGGGCAACGGAGTGTTGTCTCCAGAGGAAGAAGGGGCAGGAATCGTTAAACGATGATGCAGATGGAACAAATATTGAAGCGACCAATAACCCATATTCCATGTTCCCTGGGCAATCGTTGCCGAGATTGTCCCACCACGAATCATATCCAGTGTCGCTTTATTCGTATCAAAAGAAATGATTTTCAGCGGATGGCTGTTTTTTTGACTCAGTACCGCTTCACCCACACCTGTTCCTCCCGTTGCATCGGTCACAAAAATGCCCGCCAGTTTCGGATAAGCTTTCATCAGCCTTTGCGACTCATCCCGGGAGACCATCGCGTCTGCGCGGCCATCTGCGACTTCCACCACCTTCATCGCAGGATACTGCCGTTGAATGGTATCGCGAAAGCCACGCGAGCGTTCCTCATGATTTTGCTGTCCAGGCAGCGTCAGAACAGCGACCTGACCTTCTCGTCCCAACAGCTCTGCCATTTTATCCGCAGCGGTCACGCCCGCCTTATAATTATCCGTGCCCAAAAAGGAATACGCCCGGCTCCCCGGCGCTTCGGCATCAAACAATACCACAGGAATGCCCGCATCCAGCGCCTTATTAATCACCGGAATCAGGGAGTGAGGATCAATCGCTGATATGGCAATCCCTGCGGGTTTACGAGCAATCGCCTGCTCAATAACAGTTGTCTGCTCCTGCGCATCATAACGGGTAGCTCCCCGATACTCCACAGTCACCCCCAAAGCATCACCCGCATCCTCGAAGCCCTTGAGCCCGCTTTTCCAATACTCCAAACCGGACTGGAACGTAATCATTATATAGGTCTCTCCGATACTGCCTCGCAGCCCTTTATCCTCCCAAGTGCCATTCAACGGGCCAGATTGTTCATACCTGAACACATAGAGAGCAAAGGCCGCAATCAACAGCATATATACCAGCAGCGTTTTTTTCATCCTTCCTCTCCTCTTCCTGTGTGTATCCTTAAGTTATAAATTCACTTTAATTTATTCTGGTTTTACTTAGATTGTAAACGCAATCATATTAAATTGGAACTACTTCACTCTTCTTACTTTCAGGTGGCGTTAATCCTGCACTAATGTTTCTACGTTACAATACCTACAATTGTGCTAGGAAAAACATGTGCATATCTTGCGGAAAAGGAGTGATATGGATGAGCAAGCCGCGTATCGCGGAGTGGACAGAACTACGGGGCCTTGCCTACCTCGCTGTCGTGCTTCAGCATTGCATTGGCGAATATATTTATCGCAGCGACATCCAACAGCCAGATTCTGTTATGCTCGCGATGCTGTATCATTTGACACGTTTTGGCACACCGACGTTCGTTTTCCTGTCTGCGGCGCTGCTTTTTTATAACGGCAACAAACCGATTGGCTATCCTCGCTATATTGGCAGGCGGTTTCGAGATATTTATGTTCCTTTCCTTTGCTGGACTGTTATTTATTGGGTGTGTACTCAAAACTGGTCAACGGCGCAGTGGGGATATATTTACTTTTATAAAGGTATGTTCGAGGAAATGATCATCCCCGTCAGCGGATATCATCTATGGTTTGTAGTGATGATCTTTCAGTTTTATATTTTGTTTCCTTTATTTTCAAAAGCAACCGGGAAGGTTCAAGCGTTTCTACGTCGTTACAGCACGAAAAGACGCAAACAGCTTGTTTTGGCTATTATGCTGATTGCCGCTACGGCTTATGCTTTGCTGTTACAATGGTCCTACTATGACATGTCTGCATGGAGCACTGGGTTGCCGTCCTTTTGGCAGACTCTGCTGGATTATCGCACCTATAACTTTGTCATGTACTTTTTCTATTTTATGCTGGGCGCAGTATGTGCTTACATGACAGACACCTGGCGTGGACTGGCCAAGCAGACGTTGCCGTGGAATGTATTTGTGTTTATTGGTTTGTTCATGCTCATGGGTCACACGATGCTGATCCAATCGGGCGATACGATCAATCTTAATATTTCCACCTATTTGAAGCCAAGTACCTTTGTGCTCATTGTCTCGCAGCTGCTTTTATTGTACGGACTGCTGCTCCATTTGCAAAAAGATACACGATCCGAGCCGTTTCGCCGTATGTTGAACTGGATCGGGCGTTATTCTTTTGGAGGATATCTAGCTCATGCGCTCGTGCTGGCCTTCATATCCTACTACACCCGCTCGCTTGCACTGGGCGATCATCATTTTACAGCTACGCTCATTACGTTTATCGTCGTGGCAAGTGTTTCTCTGGGCATCAGCTGGCTTTTTGCCCATCTGCCCGGCGGTAACTGGATTGTTGGCTCCAAAGGCAGACAGCGATTGAACTGGCACTCCTTTCGTTTCCAGTTCCTTTCCTCCAAACGCGCTTCCAAAAGCACGCAGGAGCTTGGCTAATCTTATGCGTCTGTGTTTCAGCATGGGGTTATGATTCCAATGAACTTTGGCGGGGCTCACTTATTGAGCTCTGCTTTTCTGTGCCTTAGTATGCCGTCCCCTCAAAAAGATGATTAACATTTTATGACATGAATATGTATTTTATTTTAAAATAAGTCATTATATAGAATAATAAACGTTACGCGGGAGAAGTCATAGTTTTGCATAACAAAGTAGGGAGAGGATGGACTAAACATAATGAGGTAGCTTCTTGGTCTGAAACATACGGTTGTACTGATTAATCAGTTCATCCAAAAGCATAGACTGCTCAAGTACACAAGCATGTCCGAAACCATACTCTTCGTAAAGATCATGCAAATGTTGTCTGGCGTTTTCCACCTGTTGAATTAACGTAACTGTTTCATACCTGTTCATCCTGCATACCTCCTAATGAATCTCATTTTAAGGAGGGATGTACAAATACGTCATGATCTTTTTTGAACTAAAAAATTACAAAATAATACAAAAAAAAATAGACCAGCGATAAGCTGGCCCATAAAAAAATAAAATTGTTTAAGCTGTACCAACATGTCCTTGAACTTGGATTGTGTTAGAGCTTGGGATTCCAGTTGGAACTGGTAGTGCAAATACAAGTAGAAATTAGTCGCTACAAATTGCAAATCCGTCTTTTCGATCATTTCTTTCCCACATGTTGTACCGAGCTAGTATTTCAGGTTCGGCATATGCTCTAAAACGCTCAAACAAACCAACGCAATTAGCAATAAGAAGTGCATGTTTAAGAGTAACAGCTTTTTCAAAAGCATCTATTAAACATTTGAAACCATATGAATATCTACCTTTATTCAGGTTATACTTGGCTAACTTGTACCAGAATCTTACGTATTCTTCTGGTAAAACCTGTTGTGTATACATGTCAGAAGACAACGGTACCTGATACGCTGCAATTTGGGATTCAAAACGCTTAAGGATATGGTCTACATCTACATTGTACCGATTAGCCACTTCAATGACGTTTATTAATTCGGCAAAAATCTCATTTTCGGCAGCCATATGTTCTACGTAATCGGGGAGAACACTAATATCCCCGGACATAAGCCTGTTGACGTAAGTATTAATTTTCGCCCATTGCTGATATTGTTTCTTCCAATAAAGTGAATCAGGGTCCTTCTCCTTTACCCAACTTAGATCGGCATAACCTCGGATATGTTCTAATGCCTGTTCATGATCTCCTTTTGCATCGCAAGCATTAGCACACAGCAATTCGGAGTAAACTATGTATACAAACAGTGGCCTGCTTAGCTTTTTTCGTGGCTCTAATCCTTTTCGCTTAGAGTTATGAATCAAATTATATTGGATCTTTCCCATTTGACCCATTTGATGTGCAAATTCATACACCTTATCCCACATACTTAAGGATCTGTACACGTTCGCTAAATCTTTTAATGCATCTAATTGCTCTATCTCGTCTAAACGATCAACAAAAGGGGCAAATTCAATGGCAGCTTGAAGATTTATAGCTCTATCTTGTCCAATATTGATTTGGAACAAACGATACTGGCAGATCGCCAATCGCTCTGAATGCTGCTGCTTCTCACTTTCAGCCACTTTTTTGTAAAGGTAAGCCGCTGCTTCATTGTAACCGTCTTTGTATACATTTTCGGCAACTTCAAAGAGCGATGGCGGATAATTAGGGTTATCCAATAACAGAATTACAACTCGCTGCAAGCAGTCCAGTCGTCCTAGCTCAATACATCGGTATAAGAAAGGGCTAATTTTTTTCCAGTTGAGCGGAGATTCTTCAATGCATTCTTCAATATAACGTTCGTAAAAATAATCCGGTGGTAAATTCATTCCCGCAGTAATACTATCCAGTTGGTGAACAGAGATAGATCGGTTACCGGTCACAATGCTACTAACTGTACCTACATTCAAATCAATCGTGTGACCAAACTTGGTCATCGTTAAGCCTTTTCGTTTCAAATAGGTTTGAATTTCTGCCTGTATCGTAGGTGTGATTTCCATGGATAAACCACCCTTTCAGCATTTTCATAAAATTTCAATTTCAATAAACAATATAGTTTGGAAACTAATAGTATAATTATTGATTTTCCTTCACGATAATACCATCTTTTGGAACAAACATAAATGCTTTTACTTTATTGATTTTTATATTTTTATTAGGAGATCTTTGGATGTTGGACAATGGAAGGAGAAGATCACTTGAAAAATACAGGTATGACACGTCCATTGGATACGTTAGGTCGAATTGTTATTCCTAAAGAGATGCGAACCTCTATGGGCATTCAAGCTGGTGAGTCCTTAGAATTTTATTTAGATGTTGAAACAGGTTTATTGAGTATGCGGAAGTATATTGGAGTCTGCTGTCACTTATGCTATTCGATTCAGGATTTAAGCTATTTCAGGGATTCATTTTTATGTAAAAAATGCATAAACGATCTGAAGGGAAATATAGGTGTGAGTCCATTACCTTTTCCTGTCATAAAGAAACCTGCGTACAAAGAAAAAAGTAACCATCGGTCGTCTTCACAACATTTAGTCGAAAATCTAAGAAAACTCATGCGCGAGCATCCAACAGCCAAGCAAGGCGAATATGCTGAATGGCTCGGCGTATCCCAAGGCCGTATTTCCCAGCTTAAAAAGCTATTATAGGTATCGCTCAACTCATATTCTAGCAAAGCTAAATAACCAGTCGCTGGTAGATTTCAAGGCGACTGGTTATTTCAACTTCTAAACCTGAACGAATTACCACTCCTACCCATGACCACAAAAATTAGAGACGCCAAAAGAACAATCAGACAACCTATTTTATGAAAACCAAAGGGGATATTGTTACGATTGGTGTAACCAAAGACCCAGTGATTTCCTATGAGGATTTTAAAGTTACGCCTTCGGTAGCCCTTGATGAAGTGTCCGCGGAGGATATTCAACTCCTAATTATACCTGGTGGAGATAACACTCCATTAAAGACGAACAAGAACTTTTAGCTTTAATCAATACACTGAATAATGATAATAAAGTGATAGCGACCATTTGTTCTGCCACTGAACTTCTGGAGATAGCAGGTGTCTCCTATAAAAATCCTGTGAATCATCCAACGGGTCTGGAGATACACAAGAATATCATTACGGCTAAACCAAATAAGTATGTGGACTTTGCAATTGAAATAGGCAAGGTGGTGGACATTTATACGGATGATGAAGATTTAAAAGAAACCATTGATTTTTTTAAGCTCTTTAAAGATAGTTAAGCTCCAAGCAAACGAACTTTGATTCAAAAAATGATAGATAACATCTTTGCTGGGAAAGATCCGCTCCATGGTCACTTTCCAGAAGACGAAACCAGTCAACAATGGCTTCACTATCACTATCCGCAAAAGAGAATACGATGCTTTCGATACTGGGCATTCAATAGGTCCACACACTGGCTACGATATTAAACAGCATATGGAACAAAGTACCCAGTATTTTTGGAAAGAAAATTATGGTCAAATTTATCCGGGCCTAGCCGAGCTTTTGAAAAATAATTTACAACACTAAAGGGTTTTAATTACAAAAAGACCGGTTTTCACGCCGATATGGGTGTAGTTTTTTGTTATCTCTGGTTCAAAAGCCGCAATGATTTCGGGAACCTTCCTTTTCCATGCGGATAGAATTACAAAATTCAAAAAATGTTATTTGTATTTTGAATTTTGTTATAGTATATTCAATTTATCTTAATAAGGAGGTCTTCTAAATGAAACAAAGACGATTAGGTATAGACGGTCCATTGGTTTCAAGCATGGGTCTAGGCTGTATGGGAATGTCAGGAGGAACATACGGCTCTGCGGATCGCGCAGAAAGTATTAACACGATTCACGCTGCACTAGATGCAGGAGTTACGCTTCTAGATACAGGGGACTTTTATAGTTCGGGACACAATGAACTTTTGGTTGCTGAAGCTTTGAAAGGAAGAAAGCGTGAAGATGCCATCCTCAGTGTGAAATTTGGCATGCTGATCTCACCGGATGGCTCCTATTCGGGAATTGACTGCCGTCCTCAGGCTGTGACAAACTCCCTCTCGTATACTTTGGCACGATTGAATACTGACTATGTGGACATTTATCGTCCTGCCCGGCTGGATCCTACAGTTCCTATCGAAGAAACGATTGGTGCCATTGCTGATATGGTCAAGGCGGGATATGTCAGGCACATCGGTTTGTCAGAAGTTGATGCAGAGATACTCCGGCGAGCTCACGCTGTTCACCCAATCACAGATCTGCAATTCGAGTATTCTCTGATGTCAAGAGATATCGAGAAAGAGATTTTACCAACAGCGAGAGAACTCGGCATTAGCATCACAGCCTATGGAATCCTCTCGCACGGATTACTTAGTGGAACATGGGACAAAGATCGTCGAACTGATGGTTTCGATTTCCGTAAACATTTACCACGGTTTACTGGTGAGAATTTGGATAAAAATTTGGAGCTAGTAGAGGCCTTACGTACCATCGCTGAAGAAAAAAACACAACCATTGCATCACTTGCAACCTCGTGGGTTCTATCTCGTGGGGATGATATTATCCCACTTATTGGTGCTCGCCGTCTAACGCAACTTCAGGATGCTGTCACAGCGCTCGACTTACAACTTACCGCATCTGATTTAGAGAAAATTCAAGAGGCTGTCCCAGCAGATGCTGCCGCTGGTACCCGATATTAATGGTAGATCAGTTTCTAACAAAAGAAGCCATTCTGGACGCGACGGAAGACGTTCTTCGTCGATTTGGGCCAGAGAAGACGAGTGTAGTTGATGTGGCGCGATCATTGAATGTCACACACGCAACCATTTACCGTCATTTTCCAAGTAAAACAGCTCTACGTCTTGCAGTTGTAAAACGATGGTTTCATGTAATCACTGAACCTTTGGACAAAACATTCCAACAAGAATGCTCTGCCAGTGAGCGTTTACTTATATGGATGGATACGTTAATTCGGATCAAACATACCAAAGCCCAACAAGATCCCGAATTGTTTGCAATTTATACTAAAATTGCTGAAGAATCGGATGATATTGCTAACGAATTTGTTAATCATATCATCGGTAACATCACCAAAATTGTAGAAGCAGGGATAAGCAATCACGAGTTTAAAGAAGGATTAGCAGAAGAGGTTGCGCGTGGAATCTATGTGGCAACAGTCCGATTTCATCACCCTCTTCACAGTCGAGAGTGGTTATTACCGACCATTCATCAGGAATTCGAAGTTGTTTGGAATCTCATTATGTCTGGAATTCTGCAATAATTTAAGGATGGGTTTCCCCCATCCTTTTTTTGTTGTCAAACAATTTACTCCTCGACTTATTCATGAGGAAGATATCCACGGTATCCCTGGCTAACGCTTTAATTGAGCTTCATTCGAAGCCCCGGACTTACGATCGAATGTAATCGGGCCTTTACGGTTCACAAGCCGTTTCAGATCCACGGTCATTTCATTCTTCAATTTATCAATGAGCTGGTCTTCTTGGATGCCTTTGCTTTTAGCAACCTCGGCCAATGACTTCCCTTGTCCCAGTTCTTTCTCTAATTGGACAGGAGTGATGCCCAGCAGCTTGGCTACTTTCTCGTTGAGATGGTGATTCAAGCCGCCAGGCCGTTTGCCGTGTCTATGTCTGTGAACATGCCCATGTCCGTGGTCGTCCTGTGGTTCAACATTCCATTGGCGGGCTGCCCCTTGGATAGAACCGTTGGGAGTGAGAGTTTGCAACGAATTACCCGGTTCGGTCCCGGAAGCTCCTGCTGCACCCGCAGTACCATACATCATCACTCCTCCATATAGGATAGCAGCGGCCAATTTCAATTGTTTTTTCATGTTGCAGACCCTTCTTTCATCCTTTTTCATCTATATTTTCTCTTTCTGCTTTTTTTATTCATTCCCTATGTTTTTTCACAACATTCTCAATGTAAAAATAACAAAATCTTGAAAATTGCAATCTGTTGTATAATGGCCGGTAACAACTAGAAATCGCTATAAAAATATTCATAAGAGATGCAGGTGATGGCGATGGAATGGTATTTTGCATACAAAGACGAATTGGAAAAAGTATTTCGTCAAGCGGAGGAACGGACGTCCACGTTTCCAGCTCCCTTTCAGCAAGAGGGTTTAAACTTTCTGGCGCGTTTTAATCCGTTGCGGGAAGACAGCACGCGTAATTACATATGCTATTTGCTTCCATTTTGGCTGCAAGAACTCACCGGACTCCCCCCCGAAACATGCCACAAGCTGTCACTTGGCAACGTGTTTATCATGGCTCACTATTTAATTCAAGATGATGTGATGGACACAGCAGCAGACAACCGTAAAATGCAACTCGCCTTAAGCCAGCTCTTCTATACCGAGTGTATAAGCGTATATCGGGACCTTTTTCCGGCAACCTCTCCTTTTTGGTCATATGCCCGAACGTATGTTGATGAATGGGCCGTTAGTGTGATATCCGAAGGAACAGAGGACTATTTTCAAGGAGAAAGAAATAAGGTCGCGCTGAAAGCAAGTCCATTAAAAATGGCCGGAACGGGTGCTTTACTGCTCGCAGGCCGTGCTGATCTGATCCAGACTATTACAAATATAACGGACTTGGCGCTACTCGTGCTTCAAATGTCGGATGATTGGGCGGATTGGTCAGAAGATTTGGTCGAACATAGCTATAACTGTCTTTTGTCCCATATCAGTGCCGAGCAGAAGACAGCTTACTGTGAAGGATTGGGACCCCAACAGATTCAGGAAGCGATTTATGTACGCGGTGTGCTCGCCAGCTATGTGAGCATTGCCGATCAAGCAGTCCAACAGTTAGAGACCCTGGAGCCTTCTATCCACGGCCTAAGTAGCTTTGCACATTCTATCGCAGCAGAACTGGGCGAAGTGGCGGCGGAAATTGAAGGCGGACGCTCGCATTTGAGAAGAGGCGGACTTGACTACTGGCTCTCCAAAAATATGAAATAATGCTAGATTTTTCTGAGCCTTTCGTGGTATACTGACTAGGTAAATATAACCAATTGAATGAGAGGGTGATTTTTGATGGCTACTGAAGTTCTTCAAACACAAGTCATTCAAAAAGCTTGGGAGGATGCCAGTTTCAGAGAGAAACTGATGACAGATCCCAAATCTGCAATTCGTGATGTGTTAGGAGTCGTGATCCCCGATCATATCCAAATCAAAACGTTAGAGGAAACGCCTGATCAGTTTTTTCTGGTAATTCCTCCAGACCCCTCCGGCGTGCTCGCTGCATCCCAGAAACCTCGCTCGATGTGGTAAATTAGTTGTTCATGCTTATTTAATCTATATTCCTTAATCTCATGTGGGTGGGCTCAGCAAGCTTCCCTCCGTTTTCTCCGAATGCAAAAAGCCGGATATTATCCGGCTACGGGGAAGCGGATGGTCGCTTCTGTTCCCACCCCTTTTGCACTTGTAAAAGTTATTTTGCCATTCATCGTTTCAATAATCCGAAAAGTCACCATCATCCCCAAACCCGTGCCTTTTGTCTTATTCGAGAAATAAGGCTCACCTAGTCTGGATAAAGTCTGAGCATCCATCCCTTCACCATTATCCCGAATATGAATGACAGCTTCTCCGTTGTCCACATAAGCCCATATATGAATATGACCCTGATCTCGCAGCGCTTCAATGCTGTTTTTGATGATATTGATGAACGCCTGCTTGAACTTGGAGGAATTCCCGCGTACTTTGATTTCCTGGGGAATATCCAGTGAAATTTTTCCACCTTGCAAATTAGCCATTGGACTGATGATTCCTTCAATATGTTTGAATTCGTTCAATATGGTCAACGTTTTGGTTTGGTCAAATTCTGGCTTGGCAAAAGTCAGAAAATCAGTAATAATCGCGGAAGCTCGATCCAGCTCCTCCAGAGCGATATGTAGATAGTCTTTATTTTTACCATCCTCCTGCTTGCTCATCAACTGAAGAAATCCACGTGTAACCTGAAGGGGATTACGTACCTCATGAGCTACAGATGCAGCCAGATCGCTAATAATCTCCATTTTCTCCGAACGTTGAAGCTCATTATTGAACATTTCCAGTTCTCTGGAGTACCGAACCACCTGCTTGTGCTTTTCTGCCAGCCTTCTGCCCAATATCGCGATCAACGCCAGTACAAAACCGAACACGCCCCATTTCCACAAAAACATATTGTAGTGTCCGTCCAGAATGAAGAACCAGCTCAGTTCCCCGATAGAGATGACTGCAAAAAATGCAAAGCCTGTCGATAAAATGATCGCTTCGTGATCACCCTTAAGTGCCATGCGAACCGAAGCAAATACCAGCAGTATCAATAAGGCGACGAGTAATATACCCAAGATGACTACACTAAAAAAATAATATATATCGTTCAACCGCTCCTGTGCTCCTAAATTCACAATCATCATGGTAAAGCAGAACAAAGAGTATGCGGTTAACAACTTTCTGAATTTGCGAATCAGTATAATCGAATTGATATTTTGTTCAAAAAAGAAGGCTAATGAAGGCAGCAGAATAAATAGTGCCACATCAAAAAGTTGTAAGTACAGCTTGCCATAGCCGCGATAGAATGTATACAAGAATGGTGAATACGTTACGATCATCAGACCAATAGACAATACTATTGCACTTAGGGACAGCCACATGGCCATACTCGGACGGAACAGGAAAAATGAGCAGATCAGTAGTACCAGGGCGATAAAGATAAACGTACTGCCCAGTACAATATCTAAAACATCCATTCTGACCAAGGTCCCCAACAAATCACGATAATCACCGGTCATCACATTGCCGATAATGCCCAGTCTATTCTTACTGCTTTCCGTCCATATGTATAATGTTTTACCGCTGTCTTCCGGCTTAAGCGGAATCAGAATACGATTATTCTCATAATTGTACCCACGGTAGGATTCGTAAAAATTGGTCCCATCTTTATACAGCGTAATATGCCTGCCATAAATATTTTCAAAAAGCACCGCTGGCGTTTCATCATTTAGCGAAGGTAACTTCATACGAATCCAGGCAGAGCCTATATTACCGGGCTGCCTAAGCAGTTGTGTATCATTTTCAATATGCATCCAGGCCTTGCTGGAATCCTTTACCTCATCTAAAGAGCCATCCTCGTTTACCGCTCCCCATCTCATATCCCAGGAGGGTATCTTATAATCCCTTTCCGGGGTCATTTTGGCCGCATAGGCGGAGTAGCCCAGCGACAACAACAACACAATGACCGCTAGCAGGGTGGCGACAGCTTTGGGCACATGCCTCATATTAAGCACCTCAAAGTTACATAGTAGGATTTACAAGTTTGTATTCGTTTTAACATTTTTTACGTCCTGAAATTATATTATTCTATACGATGATGTGCATACCTTCTTCATTAGTAGGGTATCATGTTCTTTTTACTCATTTTTTGTAAAATCTTCATATTGATTAATGATCATTTCCTGTTCGCGCCGCTCCTTCTGCTCTCTAAGCCCCAACCATGGTTCACAATCTTCATCCTCATAGATCGTCCAAATATCGGAAAATAAATAATCGCGTATTTCTACTATTTTTCCGGCCTGTCCGCCATCTGTCCAGTATAAGCCTTCCGGGCGCCGAATGAGGGTACGGGAAAATCCCGGGGTAGATGCCTTTTGACCTACTCGGATACGACTAATCATCGGACCAAACATGTACCATTCCAATTCATATCCCTCCCTATCCTCTTTATCATATCACAGCAGTTACCAAAAAAACGCTAATTGAGAATGGGCATATCCCTATTCGCATGATTTTAACTTCCTACAGACACACTAACTCAAGGTTTAGCCGTTCTACTGTTTGGGTAAGGTCGGAATAAGCAACAAAAAGCAAAGGAGCTGAGCAACATGGCCAATCGTGATGATCGAGTTAATGAGCTACATGACAATGATTTTGAGCCTTCTCTGCAAAATGCAGAAACCAACTGGGAGAATCTAACCGAGGGCCCAGATACTCCTCTCGAAGACGTCCCAGATGCCGATGAACTGACACCGAACAGTCCTGTTGACCCTTCTGCTCCTGCCGAATTCCTGCATGGTACCGATTTGCTGAATGGTACCGATGGGGACGAAGAAGAGCAACTGGACAGCGACGATATGCTGGATTAAGCACTTCATTTTATCAGGTGAAGGAAAACGGTTACCTATTCTGCTATGCGGGTAATGAAGTGTATAACCGAAAGGAGTTGACTGATCTCCTATGTATAAAGATCCGATGTCTCAAGCCGATATGGAGTATAAGCGCTACAAAGCCTTGAATCCCGTGGAAGAGGATGACCGCAGGTCTGCGGACAAGACAATTACAGATGATATCTCGGCCGAAGATAACCCACGAGGAGTCGCATCTGCGAAGCCCGAACCCAGAGATCAAGGAAAATGAAAGGACAGATAGAGAATGCAAAAAGGGTGCTACCCAAGCCACACAAATGATACACATGGCTTGAGTGCACCCTTTTGAACTTCACATGTTTACAATGGCAGCAATGCTACTGTCGATTTGGCTTCCAATCCATCTATCATTTCGTTCCAGACAGCAGGCTTGTTCGGCAATACTGTATAGTAACGACGTAGGAAAGCTGCCACCAATTTGGCGCTCACTTCTTCCATGCTATCATCCTCAGGCATAAAGCCTAAATTCAGCCCTTCTACTGCTACACCATCGTTATTCCAGGACGGATGTACGTAGTACAGATCCAAACGCTTATAGCCCAGATGAGATAGCACCTCACGTCGCACGTACGGGTCCATTGGCTTGACACCACCAAAGGGATGCTCGTTGCCACGGTAAGGGTCATAGATTTCAGCAAACATACCCAGCAACTGCTGTCCGCTGGCCTGAGCAAGCGCGTGCAAGTCATTCTGGCGTCGTGTCCAAAGAAAACGGCCAATGCCCAGTCCCGATTGTCCGATGATCGTAAAATCTGTCATAGCTACATTAAAGTCCTCATAATAACGATACTCTGTTGCACCAACTACCTTATCATCCTGTACCGCAACAAAGACACGAATACCCGGGTCTTCCAGCGGTTCCTTCCACAGACTGTACTCTAGCACTTCCTCTGGTGGAAATACTCTCTGCATTAGCTGATGCATGCTCGCAAACAAGGGGTCTTCAATATGAGTAATGCGATGATATTCCATAGGATAGGACACGCTCCTCTACAATTAGTGATGGGTATGAAACGGATTTCTCCATTCCATGAGGGCAGCATAATTACGCGATTGTTCATCATCCAAATAATTCGGCAGGATACAAACGGGCACCCGTCCGCAACGAAGCAGAAAAGTTAATACCGGGTCCTTCAGCTCACCAGACACTACGGCATCCACATACGCTTCTGCGCTCAATTGGTCGGCATGATGCTGATAACCAGGCATACGCCCCGCGCCCAGCAAACGATCCAGTCTCCGTTCAATCACAAGATGATATAAGGAAAAAATCAGCCATTTGCCCAGACCCAATCTGCGGTAAGCAGGACGTACCGCCAAATCAATCACATACAGCGCCTTGCCGTCCTCACAGTGCGTACGAATATAACCGTCATCCGCTACTTCATCCCATGTATGCTGGGGATGTTCGGGGTTATAATGCATCAGTAGGCTGGTTACCGAACCCGCCAGTTCCCCCTCAATTTCCACACACAGCGCTCCATCTGCAAAATGCTCTGTCTGGCTGGCAATCTGCTCCCGGCTCCATAACAGCTCCTGCGGATAAGGTGGGGGGAAGCTCTCCTGCTGAATACGCAGCAACCCCTCATAATCGGCTGTAGAATAATTACGAATCACCGCCCGTAGCGGTCGATCGCCGTCAAAGATGAACCATTCTTTGCGATACATGGCTTATTTCCTTTCATTAGCTCCAGTCTGTGTATAAATCTGTTCTACGGTCACGCCAGGTTGTAACCGAGCCCCGCTCGCGCACATCGTACAACAGCTGCAAATCGAGATCTGCTGTCACAATCATATCGTTGTTCAGTTCACCCTCCACCATAATGCCGCGTGGCGGAAAAGGAATGTCATTGGGTGTAATGACTGCGGCTTGTCCATAATTGGCACGCATAAAATCAACCGTAGACAAAGCGCCGACAGTCCCCGTTAAAACGACATACACCTGATTTTCAACCGCTCTGGCGTGGCTTGTATACCGTACCCGGTAAAATCCGTGACGATCGTCCGTACAGGAAGGACAGAAAATAATATCTGCTCCCTTGGTCTTCGCCATGCGAACGATTTCGGGAAATTCAATATCATAGCAGGTCAGCATCGCTATGGTGCCCTTGGACGTCTCAAACACATTCAGCCCCTCACCGGGAGCCATATTCCATTCATGCACCTCTGTCGGTGTAATGTGAATTTTGTCCTGAGTGGCCACACGCCCGTCCGGGTAAAACAAATGTGCCGTATTATATAAACGTTCGTTTCTCCTAACTACATGAGTGCCACCGATAATATGCATCCCGGTTCGACGTGCGAACGAAGTGAATAATTCAAGGTACCGGTCCGTAAAATCCGGCAGGTCGTTGATCGTCAGAGCTTTGCCTTCACTGTCACCAATCGACATAAGCTGGGTCGTAAAAAACTCGGGAAACAGAACAAATTCCGCGCCAAATTCCTCCGCTGTTTTGATATAATGCTCCGATTGCAGGGCAAATTGCTCGAATGAGTCAATCGTATGCAGGTGATATTGAACCGCCGATACTCTGATTTTGCTCATAATTCCTCCTCAGACATCACGTCTTTTAGATTGGCAAGGGGGTCCCGTTGCTGTTCACATTATAACCGATTCAAAACGGTGCGAAAACTGAACCTGATAATCAGGGCTTGCCTTCTGCACCTACTTTGTTTAAAATAAGGTCAAATCTTTTGAATACCATGAACAAAGACATCGACGGAGACAAGTAGACGTTTAACGGATTCCCACAGAAAGGTACGAATTGCTGAGAGCGTACCGCAATCCCGCGTTGAAATTCACTCCCGAGTCGAGCCTTGAACCGACAGAAGGATTCATTCCTTTGTCCGCAGTAGAGGTTTCCGGAAGCCCCCGTTACGGGCATCAAGATCAGAAGTTACTGCCGTCGACTGAACGACGTTGACGATTCGTATGTATACTTCTGTAATTAGGGTGGTACCACGGCATTCGTCCCTTGCGGCGAATGCCTTTTTGTGTTATTTTCTGCAAAAAAAAGTCCATTGGCTAACAGAAAAAACAAATTTAAATTCGGGAAGGGTGTACTGTATGTCTACAAATGAAAATTCTTTGGAGCTGTTGCGGGAACAGCTCGATGCTACAAATTTGCAATTGCTGGAGTTGCTGTCCCAACGCGCTGAACTGGCGGGACAACTTGGAAAATTGAAGGAAGCTCAAGGGGTACCTGACTTTGATCCGGTACGCGAGCAACAAATGCTGGACAAGCTGATCGCGGCTAACCGTGGACCATTTGACGATGCTACGATTCGCCAGCTGTTCAAAAATATTTTCAAGGCTTCTTTGAACTATCAAAAAGAAGAACACAAAAAGCATCTGATCGTCAGCCGCAAAAATCAACCGGATAGCACAGTTATCAAGGTTAAAGATACGTTGGTGGGCGGCAAAGCCTCCATTATGGTCGCAGGTCCCTGCTCGGTGGAAAGCTACCAGCAAACTCGCGAAGTAGGTGCGGCTCTCAAGGAAGCCGGTGTGCCGATTCTACGTGGTGGTGCGTTCAAACCACGTACGTCCCCGTATGATTTCCAAGGACTGGGCGTAGAAGGATTGCAAATTCTTAAACGTGTAGGCGACGAGTTCGGGCTGGCTACAATCAGTGAAATCGTCGATCCAAGACATTTGGAGGAAGCGATCCAATACATCGATATTATCCAAATTGGTGCGCGCAACATGCACAACTTTGAATTGCTCAAAGCTGCGGGTGAAACCAGAACTCCGGTTCTGCTCAAGCGCGGACTGGCTGCCACAATGGAAGAGTTCCTTCATGCTGCTGAATACATCGTTTCCCGTGGTAACACGCAAGTCATGCTGATTGAACGCGGTATTCGTACGTACGAAAAATGGACGCGTAACACGCTGGATATTTCCGCTGTTCCGATTTTGAAAAAGGAAAGCCATCTGCCTGTATTGGTAGACGTGACTCACTCTACAGGACGTAAGGACATCCTGGCCCCTTGCGCCAAAGCTGCCCTAGCTGCTGGAGCTGACGGTATCATGGTGGAAGTTCACCCGAACCCGGCAGTCGCTTTGTCCGATGCTCAGCAACAGCTGAACATTCCTGAGTTCCACAACTTCCTGTCTGAAGTCAAAGAATCCGGTTTATTCAAAGCGTAAAACTAATTTTATGCCGGCATTCATAAACCGCTTTCATTTTCTCAGATAATGATGTAGAATTGGATCAGGATTGTGACTGATCATGCAGGCAAAACCTAAATGTATATATGCTCGACTTTTGTTGAGACATATATATGTTTAGGTTTTTTTTATGCCTAATTCTTGAATAAAAAGAATACCTACATGGTTATAATCCACAAAAAACATCATAGGAACGTTCAGAGAGGGGAACAGAAATGAGAGAAAGAAAAGGGTTAAGCATTTTTCTATTAGCCATGATATGTATTCTGATCATCAGTGGTTGCAGTGGTAAGGCGCCCGCCGTTGTGAAAGATGAAAGCGCTGCTCCAACAGAAAAACAAACGGAAAATAAAGTAGAAAATAAAACTACCAAGGCCAGAACGGTGATCACTACCGATGGAGAAGTAGATGATATGAACTCTGTCATTCGCTTCCTTCTTTACTCCAATGAAATGGATTTGTCCGGGATTGTACTGACTAGCTCTGTATATCATTATGCAGGTGATGAAAAAGCTGGTATCAAGCCATTTAGATGGACCGGAACACAATGGGTAACGGACATGATTGATGCCTACGGAGAGATTTATCCCAACTTAATTAAACATGCCGAGGGATATCCAAAGCCTGAATATATCAAGAGCGTTACCAAAATAGGTAACATTTCAAATAAAGGTGAAATGGACAAAGAAACGGAAGGCTCCAATTTCCTTAAAACGCTTTTCCTGGACGATGACAAAAGAGATTTATACGTACAAACTTGGGGTGGAACCAATACCACGGCCAGAGCTTTAAAGTCCATTGAAGACGAATATAAAAATACAGATCAATGGGAAACGATTCGAAAAAAAGTAAGTGATAAACTCGTACTGTACATCATTCTGGACCAGGACGATAGCTACAATAATTACATCGCTAAAAATTGGCCTGACATCAGAATTATTAATGATCAATCTAACTTCTGGCATTTCGCTTATGCTTGGAAAATGCACACAGAAGAAGTAAACAGCAAGTTGCACGGGGAATGGAATTTCAAAAATATTAAAGAGGGTCATGGCAAGTTGCTCAATATGTATGCCTTGATGGGCGATGGCAATATCATCAAAGGCGAGTTGGATGAAGAACAAAGAGGCAGTGAAGCCTACTTAAAGAAAAATCCACAATACGACAAGTATGACTTTATTTCTGAAGGTGATTCTCCATCCTTCTTCTATTTAATTGATAACGGATTGCGGAGTATGGAAAACCCAACCTATGGTGGCTGGGGAGGTCGTTTCGGTGTCGTTAACGATAAATTGTTTAGAAATACTGTGTTAGATTATGATGTGCATACGAAAAAATTCGAAGCAGAATATTCTCTGATGCGTTGGTTTGATGATATTCAAAATGACTTTGCTGCTCGTGCAGATTGGGCTATTGCATCCGACTACAAAGATGCCAACCATAATCCAACATTGACCATTAAAGAAGGAATAGACCTAACGGCTAGTCCAGGGGAGAAAATAACCCTGCATGCAGAAGGTGCAGATCCAGACGGTGATCAATTGACTTACAAATGGTGGAGATATTTTGAAGCCGACACGTATGAAGATTCCAAAGTAAAACCCGCACAAGTTAAACCTGAATTGCTGGGAGAAATGCAGCTTGGGCTTCACCGAGAAGTAGCTAAAGGCGAGAAAGTAAACACAATTGACTTGCAAGGAAGTGACACAAATACAGCAAGTTTCACAGTTCCAGCAGATGCTAAGTCTGGAAATACGCTTCATATCATTGCAGAGGTACAGGACAATGGTAAACATCCTTTAAAGCATTATCAACGTGTGATTATAACCGTAAAATAATAGAACACAACATCAATAAAATTAGGCTCATGGAATAACACTCCATGGGCCTGTTTATTTTTGCACATCGAACCTCGGACAATCTCTATACACGTTTAATGCTTTTTTCAGTCAAAGGAATATAATATCCTTTGCCATTCGGGCCCATAGCAAATTTATTGCGAAGATGAATTAGATTAGGGCCGAATTTCTCCTCTAATTGTTCGCGGAACTCATATAGGATTTCCATGATATAAATATCATGAATAATCACTTCAGTAATCGGCATCACCAGCCCCGGATGCAACGTCCATGCAGCGCGGCTGTCATCACCAAGTGAAAGTATGCCAGCTACGACCTCCCGGTCGTCTATGCTAAGTACAATCCACCGACCACCAATTTCAGACGTAATCTCCTCACTCATATCATGGCGGTAAACAGTAGCGAAATCAAAGTTAAGCTCCCCATACGCTACAATGATCACTTCAATTCCTTGCTGAGCGACTTGCTCTAAGGCATCTCGGAACACCTCGGCATCCTCTTTCCAAATTTCTAATAAAATTCGGTGTTTTGCTCCCTTTACCCCTTCATTTATGCGATTGATAATGGCTTCATACCCCGAAATATTCCAAATATTCTCTCTATTTTGAAATGATGCTGTGTACTGCTCCAAACTCTCTTGCGCCACATTGAAAATCTGCTCTGCTTTGCGTTTTCTCTGGGCAATCAATTCATGTGGCGGAAGCGGCACATACAGAGGCGTATTTTCTTGACTGACCATGATATCCCCACGGTTAACCATTCCAGACAAAACCTCGTAAATTTTGGATCTCGGTACCCCGGAATTCAATGAAACGGCGTATCCCGAAAGTGGAGAGCTTTCCAATAAGGTCACATAAGCCTTGGCTTCATATTCACTAAAATTCAAATCTCGTAGAATTTCTAATATATTTGGTTTTGGTTTCATGACGTCTTCTCCTCAATTCGTGTTCATCCTTACTATATCACTTCCCCTTGACAAAAACTGATATACACACTATCTTTTTAGTAACGTTTTTATAGTAGTCACTTTAGTAGCAACTATTATATTTCACAGGGAATTACCTCAGGGAGGATTTAACTTGAACAAAGTCATAGCTCATCACAGCGAAAGCAACCGCATTTACTACGGTTCTACGATTCTAGCCCTATTGATCTGGAGTACATCGTTTATTGCCACCAAAGCAGCCTACACGACGTTTCCCCCTCTTACCTTGGGTCTATCCAGATTTATTATAGCTTCCGTTGTGCTAGGTATCGTTTTGCTGATTAAAAAAGAACATGTCAAAGTAAAGCCAAAAGATTTGGCTACGATTTCGTTTAGTGGTGTTTTGGGGATCACTCTCTACTTTTCAATGGAGAATATAGGGGTTAGCCTGACTACCGCTTCCAACGCAGCATTAATTGTTGCATCATATCCCGCAATTACGTCGCTGCTTGAACTTATTTTGTATAAAGTGAAAATATCCAAATATAAAATTTGCGGCATAGCACTGGCCATGATCGGGGTATATTTCTTGACTTCAGTTGGCGAAAGTTCGGATAGTAAGAATCAACTAATCGGAAATTTAATATTAATCGGGACGGGTTTTGCGTGGGCGTTTTACACTTTCATGACGCGCAAGGTTGTGGACAAATATCCGCCTTTGACGTTATCTTTTTATCAAACCGTTGCAGGGAGTATCTTTTTCATACCGTTGGCTCTATTAGAAAAGGATCGTTGGCAGGTTCCGACAACCGGATCGTTTATGTTGTTAGTATATCTGGGTGTATTCTGCTCCGTTATCGCATTTTTGCTCTACAATTACGGATTAATCAAGCTGTCACCGAGTAGTTCCGTTTCTCTGATGAATTTGGTTCCGATATTTGGAGTCTTATTTTCTGTGTTGCTTTTGCAAGAAACGATTACATGGCGCCAAATCATTGGCGGTTTGGTCGTTATTATCGGTGTTTTACTGAGTGCACATCAAACAAATCGTACCTAAAATGAAAGATTGCACACTAGTTATAAAAGTTAAGACAAGCATCGTTGTTATAAGTTCAGCGCTACAATATAAGGGCGAGTGACCTCACCAAAAGTTTCTCGCCCATCGGTTCCATTTATGCAGTTGGCTTTTTTTCTTTTATATAAAAAAGGTGGTTATATTGATTGATGAGGTTATCCATAATTACAGACTGTCTGAGCACACTGGCATGATTAAAACCATGTTTTGCTTGCAAAATATACAGCTTTTGACGAGCTTTCTCAAGCTGTTGACACAAAATGTCGTCTCTTATCATAATATATCCCTCCTTGTCATATTATCAGTGTAGAGGGTTATGAATAAGTATACTAAAAGTAAAGGTTTGGGATAATTATCTAATAACACAAAAAAAGACCTGCTCTATGAGCTCTAAGGTTGTCCTCTTCCACAATCCTGTGTGATTCGCTTATCCGGCAGAATGAATATCCTGATCCGTGACGTTCTTCTTGGCTGAAACCGGGAACACGTTTTTCCCCTTCACCCCTAGCAACAACGCTGCAAGCAGCAGTATGCCACCGTTTAACACAAAGATCCAGCGGATCGGCATCCAGCTGCCAAGCATGCCGCCAATCAACGGCCCTGCCATTGTCGCGAGTTGAGTGGCTGATTGGCTCAAGCTAAAGGCTCGTCCGCGAAACTCCGGCTTGGTGACCTCCACAGTCATCGCGTTGATAGCAGGCATGACGGACGCATAAAACAATCCATATCCAAACCGAAGTGCACCAAAACCAACAAAGTTGGTTATAAAAAATTGTAAGATATTCCCGATTCCCGAACCGATCAGCCCAATCAGCAGCACGTGTGCAAATCCGGTCCGTCCTCCAATCCGTCCCCATCGGGGAGCCATCAGCACCGCCGCGATGCCTACGGCTGAGAATACAATCCCGGAACTTAAAGACGCCTGGCTACGGTCAACTCCCATTTCAAGCACATATACCGTAATTAACGGTTCCAAGATCATGACGGAAAAGGTACTTAATCCCGCCAAAATAAGCAAAAAGCACAAAGGCCGATTAGCAATAGCCTCCTTGATATCATCACGAACATGCGAGCGGGTACTGGTTCCCTTGAAGCTGTCCTCTCTAGCGCCAAAAGTCGCGATTAACGCAGATACCAGTACAAGAGCCGCAGAGAAAAAAAAGGCATTCCGATTGCCATAATAATGGCTCACCACACCGCCAATTAACGGACCTATAATGCTGCCTGTCGCCCCAGCGGTCGCCATAATACCGAGTGCATAGCCGGTTTTCTCCTCAGGCGAACCTGTTCCGACCAGCGCAATCGCAGCAGGAATAAACCCGGATAGTAGGCCTTGAAACAACCGTACTCCTACGAACACATATGGATCTGTCACCAAAGCACATATCAGGTACAACACCGCCAGGCTAAAGCCTGAACGAATCAGCATCGGCTTACGTCCATACTTATCCGCAAGCGAACCCCAAAATGGGGCAATCAGCGCGCTGGCTAAAAAAGTGACTCCAAAGGCAATACCCGACCACAGTTCCAGATGATCATTTACACCCATTTCCGTATTCAGAAATATAGGTAAAAACGGAATAGACACGGAATAGGCCATGCTGCAAAACAATACTCCAATCCACAAAATGACCAGATTTCGCTTCCAATATAGATGCATGATGCCACACGTCCCTTCTGCTCATTCCATTATTACCCTCTAAATTAGAAAAGTCTACCGTCCCCTCATCCTTCAATCGTGGAACAACCGTGAAGAAGCTGATATAATCGAATGGAATGGAGTTGATGACATGGCTAAGAAGAGAAATTCGTCTTCCCCTGCTCCTGCGGCTCAGGACAAACCTACTACGTTAAAGGATTTGTTGAGTCAGGATGTGCTGAATAAACTTAAGGCTCAAGCCAATGAAGCCCAAGCAGAACAGGACAAGCGTAAAGAAGACGAACGGCAGCGTGCCGTCGAAGCAAAAAAAGCTGAACAGAAGAAGCTGGATAACAACTTTGAGCATCTGCTGAATAACAGCAATTTGGACTGGCACAAATACAAATAAACCAAAACCATAACGGTTTTGGCCTATCTTTACGCTTTATGTTATAGCCAGTCACGAATATGTTGTACTGAGTACAGCACCCCTACCCAAACCGGCAGACTGAACGCCATACCCCATATGAGACCTTTTGCCAGCTTTTTGTCTACCTCCATCATGATCCTGCCCCTTTCCTTGGGAATAGCAGCAGTATGGGTCAAGAATACGGCTTTCAAACCCGTATTTCCTTATCCCCAGCAAAAAAGGTATGATAGAAAATGGAAAAGTGTTCTGCGCTGCCCCCAAACTTTAAAATTAGGATGTTACACCATCCAACCTTTCAGGAGGAATATCAATGAACCGAAAAACGATACGCCCATGGTACACGCTGTGCCTACTGGCCATCATGCTCGTGCTGGTTGCTGGATGCGGTACAAAAGCGGCCGATGTGGAAGCTGCCAGCCGGACAAGCACTACAACTCCTGCTGCGACTAAAGACAAGAACAAGGCTGTTTCCCATCCGATTGTCACGATTGTCATGAATGATGGCAAGAAAATTAAGCTTGAGCTGTATCCGGAAGTAGCACCGAACACGGTTAACAATTTCATTTCTTTGGTGCAAAAGGGAGCCTATAACGGTACCATTTTCCACCGTGTTATCCCAGGCTTTATGATTCAGGGTGGTGATCCGCAAGGTAACGGTACAGGTGGCCCCGGCTACAGTATCAAAGGCGAATTCAAGAGCAATGGTGTTAACAATACACTCAAACATACACGTGGCGTATTATCCATGGCCCGTTCAGCGGATCTGGATTCGGCCGGATCGCAATTTTTCATCATGGTTGCCGATGCGGACTACCTCGACGGTCAATATGCCGCTTTCGGTAAAGTAACGTCCGGGTTGGATGTGGTCGATGCTATCGTCAATTCCAAACGGGATAGCAATGACAAACCGATCCAACCGGCTACGATGAAAAAAGTCACTGTGGATACGCTGGGTAAAAAATATCCAGCTCCAGTCAAAGTAAAGTAAGACATTCAAATCAGTCTTTCAAATCGGGATAACAGCAACGACCTTGTGCATACGCATGAGGTCGTTTTTGCTTATCCCTTGATGCTCTCTAAGCTGCTGCCTCTATGATGTAGTAAGAGTATATACACAAAAGGAAGCGTTTTCAATCATTATTTCTAAAGTTTTTTTTCGTTATAAAAGCCGTCAGCGTTCGACAAAAAAGCTACTGTATGAGCAGTAAATTCGTCTAATTGGACTTGGTCTCGACTGAACGAATACCTTCCATCTCTTGAAGCAGTGACAGCAGTTCCTCCACTCCCTCTGACCGGGACAGCTTTAAAAGCATATGAATAACCAACTGCTCACCGTTATTGATGCGCTCGACGTGAAAGCTGTGAATCGTCAGCTTCTTGTGCTTCAGCAGTTCTTTGATCCGATTCAGTACGCCCGGCTCATTGTTGACCTGAACAACTACTTGTTGCGTGGACGGGGTAGCCATCTGATAAAAACGACTATGGAGCAAGGACTGAGCCGCTAAAATAAACAACGTTACACCTGCACCAAGCCCATACATCCCTGCACCTACGGCAATACCGATTCCGGCGGTAGTCCAGATGCCTGCGGCAGTGGTCAGTCCTTTAATTCTATTTTTTTGTGTAAAAATCATCCCTGCGCCGATAAAGCCCACTCCACTTATAACCTGTGCTGCTATTCTGGAAGGGTCCAGCGACAGGTTAGACCAGACGGCTTGATCCTGAAAACCATATTTGGATACCACCATCATGAGCGCTGCGCCAATACCAACAATGAAATGCGTGCGAATGCCCGCCTCCTTCATCCGACTTTTACGCTCATAGCCGATTAACGCGCCGCATAATCCTGCAAACATGACCCGAATCAGGTAATCCCAATCCCACATACTTTTTTCACTCCACTATAGTTTATGTTTTGAAAGATGTTGCCTCAAAGTATACAATTTAAAAATACTACGGCAAATGAGCCATTTATACAGCTGTTATTTTGTTATTACCCAAATTTCAAGGAACCCTCACTTCATCCTCTGGCAGATTGCGATGTGCCTTCCTTCCCTTGAGCAGCCATAGCTCCGGTGTATCCTGCACACCATCAAGGCGCAAGCTGAACGCCCCCGCTGGTAAATTGCGTACACGCAGCAATAGACGGTTTCCGTCTGCTACGGCATCCACAAGCTCCAGCAACGTTAGTGAATCGTTCCTTAGGTGGCGGCTCAGGTCGCATGTTGTACCTGCTCTGTCCTCCCGGCTCCAAATACGCAGCTCATCTACAGACGGCGTGGCAATTCGCTTGCTGAAAGAAATAACCACCTCATCTTCGGCTGAACGTTCCGCCCTTAGCGGTTTGGGCGGCTCATCGTACATGTAACCACCCAAATGGTATTCATAGGCGGTCCAGGCGTCGTAGCCGCCCTCCAGGGCGGTAGCCCCGAACCGCCGCGTCCACTCGCGGTCTCGAACCATCCGCGCGAGCGAACCGATATCCGCCTGCACCCCGAGGGGCAGGCCCGGATAAGCGGCGCGAATCGACTGCGCGATGCGGGCATAGCCGCGAATATACTGTGGCGGCAGACGGCGGCGCATCCAGTCCGGCCAATGGGTCTGGAGTACGTGCATATCCGGGGCGACGCACCCGATCATGGCTACCGCGTCCAGACCCTGCCATTCCCGCAGCTGGCCGGGAACATCGCCGCGCCCGCTCACAGCAAGCGACCATGTCGCCACGCAGATGTCCGGCCGGACATCGCGCACACCGCCTGCGCCGTTCACCAGCTCGCTGATCAGGCCGTTCACGGCGTCCACGCGCAGGTCGACCCACTGCGCGTACAGGTTCGGAACCTTCCGGTAGTAATTCCGCGCATGCTTGTCGCGGAAATCCGGAATGTTCTCACCACTGCGCTCGCGAAAGGTACGCTGTGCATGCGGCCCAATATCCCCGTACACTCCACTGCGCAGCCCGTTCCATTCGGGGAAATAAGGCTCCGCCACCTCGAACCCGTCGAACGGAATGTCGGTGACGAGCCGGGCAGCGGCGTTCTTTTTCCATTCCACATACTCCTGGGCAAAATGCGAAAGCCGCTGAAATCCGTCGTTCGGTTCGCGCAGCAGCTCCATACGCCATTCTTTCCACTCCGGCGGTAGCTGGGACACGCCAAAAGAGCCGTTGCCTAGCACCATTGCCCACACCGCTATGCCTCTGCGTTGAAAAGCAGCAACAAGCGCTCCATCCACTTCATTTTCACGCACGACAAAATAATGAACGGTCTGGTAGCCCGCAAGGGCGATCTCATCTGCTATACTGTCCCGCGAACGGTTGGCGTAATAGGGAAACAACGGATCGATTTGAATACTGGGGCCGCTCAGTGCCCACGGTTTCATTTTTCCGGTCAGTGCTATAGCGTCTGTCGATTCGGGTCGGTCATTTGCGTTATAGCTCAATTCGATCCACCTCCGTCACTCGGTCTTCTCCATACTTGTTCCTGCTATATATTTTTGCTACAAGTTCCTGCTGGTTCGCCTATGTTACCATATTTCGCAAATGGGATAAAATCCAGCTGTGACTGTTTCACCATCAACGTCCAGAGGTATGGAATAACGAGTCAGGTTTAGTTTATGAACGGAATGGGAGGAATAGTCAATGGCAGAGCAGAGATTGCAAGGAAAGATAGCAGTGGTCAGTGGTGGAGGTTCAGGAATTGGCAAGGCGACCGCGATCCGTTTTGCAGAACAAGGCGCCAAGGTGGTCATGCTGGATCGGACACCCAAGCATGCAGAGGAGACCAAAGCAATCATCGAGCAGGCTGGCGGCGAGGCGCTTGTACTGGAATGTGATATATCCAAGCCGGATATGATTCAGCAGGGGTTCGCTAAAGTCGTGGAAACGTACGGAAAGCTGGACATCGTCTTCGCCAACGCAGGCATTAACGGAACCATGGCCCCCATTGAAACGCTGGAGCTGGAGGAATGGGACCGCACGATGAACATTAATCTTCGTGGCACCTTTGCTACCGTTAAATATGCCGTCCCTTACCTGAAAGAACGCGGTGGCAGCATTATCATTACCAGCTCCATCAACGGTAATCGAACCTTTTCGGGTATTGGATTCTCAGCCTACGCCTCCACCAAGGCAGCTCAGGTTGCTTTTATGAAAATGGCAGCGCTGGAGCTGGCACGTTACAAAATTCGGGTCAACGCGATATGCCCGGGAGCTATCGACACGCAAATTGACGATAACACGTACCCTTCGGAAGACTTGAAGCAGGTACAAATTCCAGTCGAATTTCCGAAGGGCGGAGAGCATCCGCTAGAGGATGCCCCTGGTGAGCCAGAGCAGGTTGCCAATCTGGTCCTGTTTCTCGCCTCAGACGAGTCATCTCATGTATCGGGTACGGAAATTTATGTAGACGGCGCAGAATCACTACTGCGTTAAAGTGTCAGGGATCGTTGTATCCATGCGTACTACTGTTTAGTCATTCTTAGTAGCCTTTTTCCTGGTCATATCCTTGTGGAAAAGGCTGCTTTTATATGGCTTTACAACGCCTCTACAACCTCTCTATGTCGTCTCTATGACGACCTGTCAGCACTATGCACAGCTCCTTTACGTGAGCGGACATACAGCCTGCCTCCCGGAAGCACCTCGAACAACAGCATCAGAAGAGAAAAGAACAGGAGCGCAATGGCCTCTTCTGCCACAATATACAGAGGATATGGCCCTAAAAAATCTAATATCGACGGTGTTGACGGCTTTCCGGCCAGAAACATGTAGTTAGCTCCGAGAGCATCGTCTACGATCCACACCTTCAGCGCCAGGCCATTCAGAAAAAGCATCACTCCTCCCACACTCTTCCACGTCGGTCGGAGTCCTTCTATCCAGGTCATATACAAGGCTGCCAGAATAATAGCACTATGAGCTATGAAAAAATGGATAAAACGATAATGCGGAAATGCGTATGCCAAATTAGGCGTGAGTACGGCTTGAAGCGCCCCTCCAATTCCGGCAAAAAGGATGATCGGATATAACCAGCGGCTTCGAAAAATGAGCATCAGGATAGATAGCAGCAGTGTCACACTGCACAGTTCTAATGGCAATGAGGTCTGGATATCCCAAATATGCTGCATCACATACCAAATATTCAGAGTCACCTCTGACAGAATGAGGACTGTAATTAACAACCAGCGAATTCCCTCGCTTATAGGCTTGTTCGACCGAATCCATCCCCGAGTCAGCCACAGCATCAAAGCGCATACAATGAGTCCCAATATAGCCAACCCATGTGACGGAGTAAAAGCCTCGAACCCTTCTGGCGCGTTGGCATCGAACCAAGGCCCTGACCACGACCTATCCATAGCTAGCCCCCTTTGATCTCTTTCTCTCTTCGTTGCATTCTATTTTATACCCAATAGCCGATTATGTTCTAGCCGTGTTTCTTGCTTGTTCCATACCTTACCTTTATGATAAAAGATATTATATTCAAAGGAGAACCCTCATGGCCATTAATCGCCGTTTAATTACAGATCAGGATTTCAGCGAGGCACTGGAACGTCATCTGCGTGTCCGGGTATTTCAGGATGACCAATTGATTGGCTCTGGCGGAATCATAATCCGTTTTGACGATCAAACCATTGTCGTGCAATCCAGCGTCAGTGATCTGGCTTACCACCCCAGAAAACAATGTGAGTTTTTTGAAATTAAAAAATAGCCACTACACACCGGGGAACCATTTTGCTGCGTTTTCCGGTGTATAGCGGCTATATTTTGTTTGTATATATCATGCCTCACATGATGGTTTCTGTTATAGTTGCATTCCACGTGTTTTCATCATCAGTTTATTCGTAAGCACTTTCAAATCCTCGGAAGAAGACGAAATTTCCTGCATAATTGCTGTCTCCTCATGAGCAGCCTTATAAATTTTATGAGCTCCTTCAGAGAAGGCCCCTGACATTTGCTGAATACGATGGATCTGCTCAAAGGTTTGATCTACCCGATTCGTCTGCTCCGTCACGGCTTCTTCCATTAATCGGATGCTCTCGACAAATTCACGTACAATAGCGTTCAAACGGTTCAGCGTCTGATCCACAGAGCTTGTCCGTTCCGCCTCAGCACTGACCAATGACGTTTGCTGATGCATCAACTGCACTGTCTCTACGATTTGTGACTGGACACGGCTAACGATGGCATTTATTTGCTGCACAGACTCCGTACTTTGGGCGGCAAGTGCGCGAATTTGGTGAGCCACTACCGCAAACCCGTTCCCTTCTTCTCCCGCACGCGCCGCTTCTATGGAAGCATTCAACGCTAGCAGATGGGTCTGTTCGGCAATATCCTTCACGGTGCTTGTAATCGCTTCAATTTGGGAAGCTTCTTTTTCCAGTCGTGCAATTACCTGCTGCGAACGACCATGTGATGCTGTCAGCTCTCCCATTCCATCCATCAGGGATGAAAATACAGTCTGCGTCGAATCTACTGAATGCTCCATATGGCCTGACAGTTCCAGCATATGCCCCGATTTGCTACGCATCATTTTAAAATCGCCCAGCATTCGGTCTGCTGTTTTAATAGATTGGGCAGATGCTTGCTTTTGCTGCTCCACGCCATTCAAAATATCTTCTACCACCGAAGACATGGACTCAATTTGTGTGGTAGCCTGCACAATAGCCAAGCTCAGATTTTCCGCACTTTGCGAAGTTGTTCTGGTGCTGTACGAGATCTCATTGAACATATCTTTAATGTTCAGCATCATATGCCGAAATGCATCATACAGAACTTTGATTTCATCCTCCGAACGACGTTCAGGAATTACAACAGACAGATTCCCCGCCGAAGCTTCCTCTGCCGCCTTTGCCAACCTAACAATTGGCCGTGTGAGTAATTTTGAGATCAACCAGCCCAAAATGCCACTCCACAGGACACCCAATAACAGAATGATCGAAGTGTACACCCATTCTTGTGTACCTTGAGCCAGCCAGTCCTTGAGTACAAAAATAAAAAAAGCGCTTGTTCCATAGGTTATTGCAGAAATTGAGACAAATGCAGTAACCATTTTCGTACCTAGTGACATCTTCATGTACTGTAGCCCACCCCAAAAAACTCAAATTTGATTCCATTTTACCATAAAATTGCTACATTTCTAGTAGAATTTTTCACAGACAGATATATTTATGAGCATAAAGATACAGAGTCTTAAGTCCCCTATCCTAATTACAAAAAACAATATGTTACCAGGTAGCAGCTTGCATCTTAAAACGGACGAATCGCGCTATCACAAGCTTTACAGGCTATTCGTCACATCTTAAGCGAGCTGTTACCGACAAAGTCAATTTCCATTATTAAAAATCATTGTCATTTTTCTGTTCAACGACTGCTTTCTTAATCGCTTCAATTGTGTCTATTTGGTGACTGTTTTTTTCCAGTACGGTAAACTCCCATACACCGATGGTCAGCTTTTCTCCTTGCTGGATATCAAAACGCTCTGAAAGCATCCATCCGCCAATCGTATATACGTCCCCGGCCTCAATATCCGTCTCCAAGCGCCGATTGACCTCATGAATGAGCGCCTGTGATTTGAGTATGTAACGATGATCATCTGTTTTTGTAATGAGTGGAGTTAACGCTGCGGGGGTTTCGGTGTCGGTATAGGAAGGAATGTCTCCAACAATTTCCTCCATAATGTCCTCCAGTGTGACAAGTCCAGATGTTCCACCATATTCGTCCACCAGCACCGCTACTGGAATGCGTCGTTTTTGCATCTGAATCAGCAGATCCCGAGCCTGAACCGTCTCGATAACCTGAAGCACCGGGTGAATATAAGAAGCCATCGTCGTATTCCCTGTGCTGTGCCCACGTGCCAAATCATGCAGGGCTTCCTTGACGCGAATTATTCCGATAATACGATCCCGGTCTCCATGTTCAGCTACAGGTAGAAAATTATAAACTTTATCCTCGATCAGCTCCATGAACTCGGCCACTGTTGCCTGGTGGGAGATGGAACGGATATGGATGCGCGGTACCATAATTTCCTGCGCCGCACGGTCGTCAAAATCAAATACATTGTTCAGATACCGATATTCTGTCGGTGTAATTTCACCACTACGAAAGCCTTCAGATAACGCCAAACGAAGCTCAGCTTCACTGAGTGCTGCATCTTCTTCAGATACCTTTTTGAGCCCGAATAGACCCGTAATGACACGCGATGAACGACTGAGCACCCAATTCAGGGGATAGGTCATTTTATAAAATATCGTGATCGGACGGGCAAAAAACAATGCCATGGGTTCAGCAATCTGTATAGCGAATGTTTTCGGTACCAGCTCCCCAATGACCACCTCGAAATAGGTCAAGATCAAAAAAGCCAGCAAAAAGGAGAGCACTCCCGTCAGGCCTGCCGGAATATGAGCCAATACAAACAGGGGGTGTAGCAGATGTTCAACAGTAGATTCCCCTAGCCAGCCTAGCGCCATTGAGGTTAATGTGGTTCCGAGCTGACAAGCAGATAAATACTCGTCCAGCCGAGACAAAATGTTTTTAACGGCTTTCGCATTTTTGTTGCCTTCAGAGGCCAATTGATTGATGCGAGATACCCGCACACGAATAATGGAATACTCCGAGGCCACAAAAAACGCAGTTAATGCGATAAGTAATATAACCAGAATGATATTTATCGTTTCCATAGCCCTCTCTTGCTCCGTTTATGACGAAGCAAGAAGCACCCCCTTTGACATTCATTTTTGGATGGAACCATAACATAAGTAATGATGTCCATAATCGTGTATTACCCAAAAATGACAAGGAGTAGACTATGTATAACCCTGTTAGCGAATCGCCAGCGGACTCTTTTGCACGATATCTATCCATTGATCAGCTATCAACTGATGCCCAACTGCTGTCGGATGAACCCCATCATGCAGCCAATAGGAGGCGTCCGTCTGGGTAGCTGCTTCGTTCAACATGCTCTGGAGCGGCACAAATACGGCCCCAAATTCGTCCGCAAGCTGACGTACAATACGCTGATACCCCGTTATTTTTTCTTGCCAAATATCCCATCGCGCCTCGGTAGCTCCCGTTTTCAAAATAAACGGTTCACACAACACCAGCCCGATATCGGGCATCACTTCACGCGTTTCTTCCAGAAGGTGGCGATAGGCTCGTTCAAATCGGTCCGTCACCCCGGACGGCTCCTGCTCCACGATCCGCCAGGCATCGTTCACTCCGATTAGAATACTGAGCAGGTCTGGCTTCAGGCTAAACATGTCCTCATTCCAGCGTGCATACAAATCCGAAACTCGATCCCCCGAAATTCCCCGGTTCACAAATTCTGGCTGCGTAGTAGTCAAACGGCTCCCCAATGCACCTGCGATCAGATACACATAGCTCTGACCCAGCCAATGGTTCGCGTCCTCATTTCGTCCCCTTCCTCCGTCTGTTATAGAATCTCCCTGAAAAAGAATACGTGCGTGTTCTGTACTCGTCATCTTCCTAACTTCCTCCTTCGAATTTTCCAATAATACCCTTATCATACCTCGCATCATCTAAATTATAAAGCGGTTTCAAAATATAGAAGAATTATAGATTTGCCATATAGCCGGATTCACTAGCTTTAATTAGGGTAGGAATCCGGGGGCAAAAGCGATCAAGTCATTTCACACCGCTCGGTACTTACACACCTCACGAAAATTACAGCCTCCGCACGCTCTGCGTGAAGGCATCGGAGTGAAGAAAGACTCGGGCTTGGGGCGATTATAGTAATCGTCATCGAGACAGGACTTCATTTCCTCGATGTATCGTCCGACATTGCCAACTACCTTGTCGATATCCTCTTGCGCGGGACGATATACCTCATGCTCTCCTGTCATCAAATACTCCACACGTACCTCAATCTTTTCTAAAGGAAGCTGATAGTGCTCCTGCACATAGGAAGCATACAAAAAAAGTTGGTCGGAAAAATCGCCTTCCTTGCCTGTTTTCCAATCCACGATGACCATGTCTCCATTGTCTCTACGGTAGAGCAAATCCATTTTGACATACACTTTCGTCTCATGAAGGAGCATCGTATCCCACTTCTCCACTTCAACAATTAGGGCCTTTCCCTGTTGCAGTTCACGCCAAACCGCAGTACGGTACAAATTGTGTATCACCGCATGCTGCCGCTCCTTAATAAGGGCGATCCGTTCCGGAAGCACCTCGTCGTCGTAATAAACCTCCGCCAGCATGACTCGATTTTTCGGATCTTGTAGCCATAGCTCACGGTGTAGCGATTCCTTGTAACTGTTATTCAACATGTTCTTCATAGCTGTCTCGAGGTATGCTGTGCGCGGGATAGCCCCTTTTTCCATCCATCCACGTATGACTGATTCACACATTTGATGCGTAATATTCCCGAATAAAATATATAAGTTGCTCAGTTGCTTGAGCCGATACAACGTAACTTGCTCTTCAGTGCCCTGCGCCGAATTCCAGCCATTATGCGAGCCGTAATAATGATAATAGTATTTGCGTAAGCATTCATCGAACGTTTGAGCCCTCGATTGCGAATAGGACCAGGACGGGTATATAGCCATGACAGGCCCTCCTTCATTAAAACTATCATCTCTTTATTATAACGCAAACCCAAGCTGTATCGGCGATAAAAAGGACGAAGACTTTAACCCATGGGTTAAAGTCTTCTACTGACTGACTAGTTTGTAGACTCGCAATGAGTCCGTTCAACATGTATCAAATCACTAACATTAACAGCACCGTCCTCACGGACGTTGACAACAAGTACCGGAGTTTCCAGCATGCCGCTGATCCACTCCTTATAATCATCCACATGATCATTCGGAAGAATCGTCAAGATGACACCAGCAAAGCCACCACCATGTACTCTGCATGCACTGTTATCTATTGTCTTTAAATACATTTCTGTTAGAGCCAGTGCAACCGATACGTCTTGTTCCCCCGCAATTCCACTTCTATATACGTTTTGGAGCCATTTCCATGAGGAATTACCAGATTCGGTAACGAGCCTCAGGAAATCAGTAAAGCGCCCTTCCTCCAGTGATTTCACCTGTTCATCCACGCGTCTATTTTCTTCAAAAAAATGCAACGCCCGCAGCACTGCACGGTCTCCTGCTTTTTCCCTGACCATTTTAAGGTTGGCATATAGATCCTCCGGCAATAAGTCACGGCAAACCGAAGCGTCTAAAGACTGAGCCACTGCAAACATTTCGTTGGGCACCGCCGCATAATCGTCCGTTAAATCAGCATGATTTCCACCTGTATTTACAATAACGAGGGAATATCCGTTTTGTTCAAAATTCCAATGAACAGGATTTATAATCGGTTCCTTGGGATTTTCAAAGTCAATGGAAATCAAGCCGCCATACGCACAAGCCATCTGATCGAGCAGCCCCGACGGCTTGTTCCAATAGCCATTTTCCGCATACTGACCAATTTTGGATTTAGCAACAGCATCTAACGCTCCCTCGTTATAAAAATGATTTAATATCGTACATATCAACATTTCAAAAGAAGCGGAAGAGCTTAAACCTGAAGCAGAGAACACATTGCTTGATATATAAGCTTGGAATCCCCCGATACGGTATCCGAATTCAAGTAGACCAGCGGCAATGCCACGGATCAGCAGCATCGTACTGTCATCCTCCGGTTTTGGCGACAAGTCGGTTAAATCGATGACGTACTTCGTCTTGTAGCCTTCAGAAAAGAATGTAATTACAGACTCCTCCACTTTAGAAGCTGCAGCGATGGTATCGAGTGTAATACTGCCTGCCAGCACCTTCCCGTGATTGTGGTCTGTATGATTTCCACCAATTTCGCAGCGCCCCGGAGCACTAAACAGTTCAATATCCCCTACACCAAAATGCTCCCGATACGCCTGTATAAGTGATTCATATCGAGTCGTTTGCTCAGAGATTTGCTGTTGACCGTACATTCGGGCAAGCACCATTTGTCCCTCTCTGGAATTCAATAGTTCCATATCTTTCATCGTATATCCCCCTAATTGTATGTGTTTTGCTATGCTGGAATGATACTATCATTATCTCAATTTTCCCTGTATGAAAGTATGGCACTTTTAAAATTTGTAAGCGCTTATTTTAATCGCTTTACTGAGCATTTTACCAATATAACAAAAAAAGAACCAGCCCCTAATTGGGCCGGTTCCTTGAATTTCTTTTTAGTCGCGTTTCAGTACATATTCCCCATCATTATTACGAGTTACTGTGGCGCCAAGCGCCTCGGCAACTGGTTTGAAAGGAACATACAATGTACCATATTCATCCGTATATGGAGCTTGTGGCAGCGTCAATGTGCTTCCTTCCAATACAGCCTGTTTGGAGCCACTTTTCAGCTTAACCGTCTTACCTGTAATATCATCAATTACAGTAGTCTGTTTGGCAGCTGCATCCCATTTTAACTCGGAGCTCAGTTCGCTCGTCAGTTCACGCAATGGAATAAAGGCAGTGCCACCACGATTCTCCAAGACGTAGTAATCGTCTTTAGGATCGAAAGTTGTTTCTACTTTTGTAATTTTCAAATCATTTTTTAAAATGTTGTAGATCGGAGAATTCGCTTCAAAATTGCGCAGCGTCGCTCCCGGAGTTAATTCAGCTTGTTTATTCAAGTCAATAACACCGTTAGAAATATCCACTTTATCAGCCGTCACACTACCATTGACGTTCCATGATTGAGTTTCGGTCAGAATTGTGAAGGACTTCACCGGAAGACCGTCCACATCTGGCAAAGCAACCGTCAGGTCTGTCGCCGCTTTGCGAACATTTCCTTTTTCATCAAAATACATGTCGCTTTTCAGAACCGTGTTAGCACTCAGAACCGTTTTGATTTCAGGGGACTGTGCATACATGGTGCTAACGCCTACATCATACTGATCAACGGCCAGATCCAAATACTTTTTAACTTCGGTATAAGCCTCATTGACCATTTTTTCTTTGTTAGCACTCAGTTCCGCTGTTACTTTATCACTACCTTCAATATTCATACCGGAAGCAATCGTTTTAGTCATATCAATAGCTTGCCCGATCAGCTCTTTCAAGCCTGCTTCGTCCTTGGCCAGATTCGCCAGGAACGGTTTTACCAATGTTACCAGCTCATCACCACGAAGTTCAGCATGCAGATGGGTCAGTTTCACTTTGTCTTTCTCACCGTATACTTCCTCGGTTACAGACGTTGCAGAAATGGTAGAAGGGTTAGGCGCATGCTTGAGCATAAGTGCAGCGGCTGTTTTCGTCAGTTCTCTCACGTCTTTGGAATATACATATGGATCAAATCCAGCAGGCAGACCGCTCAAACTCTCTTGCGAGTTCAAAGATATGTAATAAGGTTTTTTGGCACCTTCCAGTTGAATAGCCAAACCTTGGCGGTCTAAAGCAAGTTCAAACGGCAAATTATACTTATCGATGTGCAATGTACCTTTGGCAGAAGCAAGTTCCTCCGATTGTACTTTGGCTTCATCCACAGTGACGGAAATCGAATTAATCAAATCTACGATTTCCTTATCTCCTTGCGTGATTCCTTCTTTTGGAGTCAATTTAAGAGAGATTTTCTCCGTTGTCTGCTGGGATTTCACATCAAGTGTTCCCAATAAACTTTTACTTACATCAAATCCACCTACTGCCTGGCAACCTGTCAAAGCTACCATTAACAGAATAAGAGGGACGGCGATCCATTTTTTTATATTCATATTAATCCCCTTTCAAAATATTTCCGTAATCTCTTCTATTATCTCAGTGTTAACACGCATTGTAAATGAGTAGAATGGAAAATAGAACTAGTTATTTAGAATCAATTTTCAGCCTGAAGCATCCGGTAAGCCAGTAGTGCCATTTCCAGGCAACGACGTTTGTCAGGGTCTGCCAGATTTCCCTCTATGATTTCATTAATTTTATCCAGCCGATTATAAAGGGTCTGTCTGTGAATGTACAAAATTCCGGCGGTATCACGCTTGGAGCCATGGGATTGAAAATAGGCATCCAGTGTATCCAAAAGCTGCATATGGTGCTCACGATCATGCGCAATCAGCTCGCCCAAATGGTCCTCTACGAACTCTTGTAGAAATGGAATGCGGGGCACCGCCTTCAACAACTGATAGATTCCGATGCTGTCGTAAAACAACCGATCCTTCATAACTGGGACGCTTCGTGCCACTTCAATGACCTCATATGCCTCTTCAAAACTGCGATCCGTCCCCGTCATGCGATGCCTTACCTTACCAAAGCCTGCATGAATGCGCACCTTATCAAGCTGTCCTGCGGCATAGTTCTGAATATATTGAACAGTATGGGCAAGCACTTTTTTCATTTGAGCTGCGGAACGCAGTGTTAATTCCTCCTTGGCACAAAGGATGTAGCATTGACTACCCTTCATCATCAGCAGGTTGTGCAACGTTTCTTTTTTCAACAATGAACGAAGCAGCACTAGCACATCCTGATTGATGGATTCCTTGCGCACCTGACTGGCATCCTTGTCCTGATGTTCTACCTCAATGACCCCTGCCCAAAATAAATACTGCCCCTTCGATAACAATCGCAGGCCCATCCGGGTCTGAGCCTGTTCTTCACTGGGAAGCTGTCCGCTCAGCACATCCTGAATCAATTCATTTTGATTACGCAGCAATCGGTCTTCAAGAAACTGTGTTCTCAGCACCAATGTAGCGGCTGCCTTGGCAGTGTAATCGAGTAGCAGCGACATTTCTTCCGTCGGCATTTCACTATGCAGTACCAAACCTACTGCGGAAAACACCTGACCGAAGCATACAACGGGCTGAAACAAGACGGCAGTGGATTCATTCAGGTGAAACAGCAGATGCCCCTCCCGATCGGCGGTCATACTAGATTCCACTTCATTGGCATAAAAATCTGCAATACGGTCCGCTAGATCCGGCTGGACGGAAGGTACGAATCGATTGGTTTCAATGGAAGACATGTAGATGACCTGCCGGGCTGCATAGTCATGAAGCACACGCAAGAGGGCGTTCATATCAGTGCTGCGCAGGGTTTCCTGCTGAAGCTGACGTGAAAATCGCTCCAGATCTTTTAGAAGTTCATGATGTCGGTTAATAAGTAGGGAATGAATATCTTGTGTAATTTCAACAAAACGCACTGGCTGCTCAAATACGATGACCGGGAAGTGATGTCGTTCCGCCAACTCCAGAATTTCAGAGGGGATTTCATGAATGCTCGTGCCCAGCTCCACACACAATCCTGCGGCTTCCGAGCGGATCAGTTGCTCCATATACTCGGCACGCTCTTCCCCCTTCCGGGTGAGCCACAGGCCGGTCGTCAAAATCAAGTCATGACGGCTCACAAACGGAGAAACATTTGTGATTTCTAGCACATGGACCCAACCCACAAGGCGATGTACGCCCTGTTCCCCCGCCGCCAGCTTCGCCCGCCGGAAAACAGGACGTATCAGCACATCCGCAATGGTAAATGTTTTTTTACCGTTCATCGGCATTCTCCTTATGCTTATGTCTTTATGTCATTTTATATGACATATATTCATCAAAAAGTCGAGCCTTTAAGTCAGATAATCCGACAAAATGTATGATGTCAAGGAGCTTCACCCCTTGTAAACTGTACCTAATCTAACATGAATTGCATTTATCGGCTTGAGTCCATGTAACTAATCGGCAGGGCTGCGCAAAAATGATAGTGTAATTTTCTTAACAATTATTTTTAGGAGAGGTGAATGAAATGAAAATTGGGGTTCCGAAAGAGATTAAAAACAATGAAAATCGTGTCGCTCTAACGCCAGCAGGTGCAGCTCAATTGATTCAACACGGACATCACGTATTTGTGGAAAGCCATGCAGGTGTTGAAAGCGGCTTTACGGATGGAGAATATGCCACTGCGGGTGCGACTCTTGTGCAGCAAGCTGCGGACGTGTGGTCCCAGGCGGATCTGATTATCAAGGTAAAAGAGCCGCTCTCCTCTGAATACGGATATTTTCGACCAGGATTGATTTTATTCACCTATCTGCATTTAGCTGCCGAGCCAGCACTGGCCCGCGCTTTAACAGACAACGGCGTAACCGCCATTTCCTATGAGACGCTAGATGTTGAAGGCAGCCTCCCGCTGCTTACTCCGATGAGTGAGGTTGCCGGTCGAATGGCTGTACAAATTGGAGCACAACTGCTGGAAAAACCAAAGGGTGGCAAAGGCATTCTGCTGGCAGGTGTGCCGGGGGTGAAACGCGGTAAAGTGACCATTATTGGCGGAGGGGTGGTCGGCACCAATGCTGCCAAGGTCGCCATCGGTCTTGGGGCAGATGTGACACTGATCGACCTGAGCCTGCAAAGACTGCGCCAACTAGACGATATTTTTGGCAATCAGCTCCATACGCTGGTATCCACCCCGTCCAACATTGCTGAAGCCGTGGCGCAAAGTGATTTGCTGATCGGTGCTGTCCTGATCACTGGTGCCAAAGCTCCGCGGCTCGTAACGGAAGCCATGGTACAGACGATGCAGCCCGGCTCTGTGATTGTGGATGTGGCCATCGACCAGGGCGGCATAGTCGAGACGATTGACCACATCACGACACACGATCAGCCTACCTATGTGAAGCATGGCGTCATTCACTATGCGGTAGCAAACATGCCGGGCGCGGTACCGCAAACCTCGACGCTCGCTCTGACGAACGCGACGCTCCCCTTTGCTCTCCAGCTCGCAGATTTGGGTGTGCAGGAGGCGCTTCGCAGAAGCAAGCCACTGCTTAGCGGCACTAATGTCCTGAACGGACATATTACCTACGAAGCGGTTGCACGTGATCTGGGATATCCTTATGTTCCCGTGGAACAGGCATGGCAGGCGAAAGCCTTACAATAGAATAGAAACAGCTCAAAGAACCACACGCTCTTCCCAGCAGGGACTGAAGCGTGTGGTTCTTTGAGTGCTAGCTGTATTCACCGTGCTTACTGCATTTCAGACGATTTCTGACGAAAGGAACGTTTGAAGATGGCGATAAATATCTGTGATTTCTTCCAGCGACATGCGCACCAGTCCACTAGACGAAGGTGCCACAAATTCATGCATCTCGGGAATGAGCGGTTCAGGCTGAAATCCCCAATTTACTTTGGATTTTTTACTGTATTCGGTGTACACGCCTTTGCCGACAAAGCAAGCAACCTTCGGGCGGTATTCCTTTAGCTTCTCGTATAGCTTCAGACGTCCTTCGGCGTATTCCTCGCGTGAAATATCCTCTACTCCCCTCGTGGGACGGGAAACAATGTTCGTAAAGCCGAAGCCCAGCTTTAGCAGCTCCCGATCTTCCGATGGATCGTACAAGCGAGGTGTCAAGCCTGCTCCCTCCAGTATGCGCCAAAATCGGTTGCGCGGATTCGCATAATGATGTCCTACCTCGCCTGATTTCAAGCTGGGATTAAAGCCGATAAATACAACGGATAATCCATAATCCAGATGATCATCTACCTCATGCAGTTCTGTCTCTCGCTCTGTCATGGGCTCCTCCTTCCTCAAACAATATCCAGCGGCTGCTTCCGCGTTGGCGGAGGAAAAACTTCGTCTATTTGTTGAAGTTGTTCAGGAGTGAGCCGAATACTTGCTGCCGCTGCATTTTCTCGTACATGCGATTCCTGCACCGCCTTCGGAATTGCCCAGACATCACCGTCCCGTATGACCCACGCGAGCGCAATTTGGGATGGAGTTATCCCGTGGCTGGCAGCAATGTCTACCATAACAGGATGCTCCAACAGCCCCCGTCGCAGGCGGCCACCTTGGGCAATCGGGCAATAGGCCATCACAGGCACTCCATGCGTACGGCTCCAAGGTAGCAGATCATATTCGATGCCCCGCGAAGCTGCGTGATACAGCACTTGGTTGACAGCGCAGGCTTCGCCTCCACTTAGGCTCCATAACTCCTCCATGTCGGACTTGTCCAGATTGGACACTCCCCAGCTGCGGATTTTGCCCTGCTCACGCAGTTTTTCCATACCTTGTATCGTCTCTTCCAGCGGAATATTCCCACGCCAATGCAACAAATACATGTCCACGTACTCCGTTCCCATTCGGGTTAGGCTCGCTTCGCACGCTTGAGCCAGTCCTTGGCGGTCCGCATGATGAGGATACGCCTTGCTAACAAGATAGACATCATCCCGGCGACCCCGAATGGCCTCTCCGACGATCTCTTCTGCGCCGCCCTCCGCATACATTTCAGCCGTGTCCACCAGCGTCATGCCCAGCTCCAAGCCAAGTTGAAGCGCGCGCACTTCTTCCTGGCGGAGTGATGCTTTTTCACCCATATGCCACGTGCCCTGCCCGATTAGCGGCACATCACGACCGTCAGTCCAGGTAATCACACTTTTCTTATGTTGGCTCATATGCATTCCCTCCTTAGGAGCCTGATGCCACAGGCTTGTCAAATACATGGCTCTGCGCCCAATGCTGTCCACCATCCGAGGTGGTATACATGACTGGGGCCTGCTCTGAATCCGAGAAAATAGCCCAGCCTTCCTTGGCATTTGCCATCCCGATTTGCTGACCACCATAACCGTCAAAGCCTTGCTTGCCATTGTTCCACGTCTTGCCGCCGTCAGTCGTCCAGCCGATGGTATTGGGCTTGTCGCACGGTGCGCAGTAGCCGCCCATCCATGCGGTATTGCTATTAACCGCATAGAGCATACCTGGTGCAGCCCCTTCATTTTTGGGAACCTGGTTGTCTTGCTGGCTAATACCTGGTGCCGGACCGCCGCCAGCAGTGGTATTCGCCAGCACAGCACGCCAGCTTTGTCCACTATCGGCAGTATGCCAAAGCGAATACGACGTCTGATTCATCCCCGTATCGCCAACCAGCTCGATCCATGCGTTGCCACGTTCTACCGAACGAATAATGGCTCCATTTAGTGGCGCCTCCGTTGTCCGTGACATGACAGTAGTCCACTTTTGGCCCCCGTTAACCGTGTGTAAAATCTGAAACGAACGGTCTGTGTCCTGCGTAACTGCCCAGCCGTTTTGCTGATCATGGTAATATGGCTGTCCTACCAAGTGGCCAGGCACGGGGAGCGAGGACCAGCTTTGCCCGCCATCCTTCGTATATTGGTTGCCACTGAACCCTTCCTTGGATGATACAAAGTGTAAAAAGCCCGCTTGCCCTTGCTCAGGTACAGTCCCGACAACCTCCCAGCGTTTGCCGCCATCGCGAGTGGCCAGCAGCGTTCCGCTATCTGCCATAACAGCCCAGGCCTGCTGCCCGTTCAAGGCAAAAATCTGCTGAACCGTACCTTGGCCCTGATATTGCACATTCCACGTCGATCCGACTGAACCGGATGCAGCCGCGTCCGTTCGGGCAATCCAGCCATTTCCGCCGATCCAGCCGGATTGGCCGTCAATCAAACGCAACGCGGTAATATTGTCCATGCGGACCTTCGCTTGAGTAGCATCTGTGGTTGCTTGTCCTCCTGTTTTCGGTGTATCTACAGTCGCTCCCGAACCATTCGCTTGTGCCGAGGCGGCACCCTTTTGCTCATTTTGAGCCGTTTGTCCTGTTTGCGAACTTGTTTGTGAGCCTGTTTCACACCCCGCTGTCACTATGGCTACGGCGAGTAAAAGCACCCAGACCGATGTTTTTTTCTTCATTTTCGTTCATCCCCTTATGTTGGTGATATACATGGCTGTGCGGGTATCGTATTCACAGCCATGTATATTCTATGTATTACCCTGCTGTCTTCGTTTCACTCTTAAGGTGAATATACGGAATGGACTGAATGCAAACCAGTGTTACAGGATTACGAGTTTACAGGAACAAAGCCACCCTTTTCGATGGCCCGGGTTCCTGCTTCGCTTTGCAGCCATTCGAGTAGTCGTTGCATCGAAGGGCTTGGTTTCTCGCCTTCCCGTGTGACCACGAACAGTTGAGCTGTGAATGGATATTGTTTCGAGCGAATGTGCTCTTTGTTCGGCTCCACTCCATCAATAGACAAAAATTTGACCTCTTGACGATTATGCATCACATTTGCAAAATAATAAAATGAATATCCGAGCGCGTTGTGATCCTTGTTAAAATCTGCGACTGCATTAATCATACCACCCATAATGCCAATTTGTAGTTCACGTGGCGGGTCAGCCATCTCATGGCCTGCCATCACTTTCTTTTGCATGTATGTCTGACTGCCTGAATTTTCTTCTCGCTGGTAAGCAATGATCGGCTGATCCTTGCCCCCTACATCATTCCAATTATGGATAGCCCCTTCATATATGCGACGAACCTGCTCCGAAGAAAGTCCCTTGACTGGATTGTCTTGATGTACGAGAAAAATAAATGCATCCCACCCAATGGGTGTGAGCTTCATTTGAATTCCCCGGCTTTTTGCCAGACGCAGTTCCTCATCGGAAGGACCGGCCACCAGGATCAGATCCGCCTTCTTTTCGATCAAATTGACATATGCCTGATGGGTCGTGTTGAATCTCAGCTCGTGCGCCGCTCGCGCCTTGCTCATTCCAGTCAGTTCATGCAGCATATCCTGCGCAAAAGGAATGGCCGCCGTAGCCCCGTCTACTACCGGAAAATCCCTCTCTGCAATGTACGGGCGTTGAGGAAGCATCAGTGTAATCGTTAGCACAATGAAGAGCGCAGCAGATATCGCGGCAACAATCCATTGCCATCTATAATCCACCTTACCATTCTTGTCGGTTAGCGCTGGATAACGATTCACCCCAACTCCTACTACCATGCCAGCTATCGGCAACAGTGCTGCCAGTAGAAACCAAACTTCACCATGCTGTGTATATGGCCCCAATACCTCCAACACAGGCTCCGCCCAAGCGTGATAGAGTGAAAAGAGCTCCCACGCCCCTCCCACTTCAGCAGGTTGGCCACCAGACCCTTGTATGCCTACAATCCACAACCACAGCCCACATAATAATGATAATAGCCCAGTCAGCATCAGCGAAAGCTTGCCCATGCTAGACATACGCGCACTCAAGGCACCATAAGCTGCAAAAATGAGACCGATAATCCATGCATATAGAAGTAATATTACAAACACAGTTGTATCTGTGACACCTTCATGCCTCAGCAGAAGCTGCACTTGGGGTGCCACAACCATACTCCAAACTACATTAAACATGACTGAAAACAATCCAAACATAAACGTACCGCCCAGCCATGGCCAAAACCATGCTATCCGCACAGACTCATCCTTTTCCGGCTTGGTTATAACTCTCTTTGGATCAGACATGTACATCCCCCTATATCTAATGAATGAAATGAGACTGTAAACCATTGCTTCTTCATTGTACAATTATGGTAAAGATTAGTATACGAGAGGAGGATAAAAATGTCCTTATCCGATCATCCGAATGAGGAGGCACTCAAGCTGCGTATGGCAAAAAAGGCCTCCCCTACGGGAAAGGCCTTTTTGGTATCGAATCTTCTTTATATCGCTCCGGCATGGATCAAAAAACGGTGCTGCTTCACGTCCCAGTACCCATCACGTTGGATATCCAAATACAGACCATACAGCTGTTCTATATATTTCTCTGGCTGAAAGTCTGCAATCTGCCATTCAATGGCTTTTAAAAATAGTAGACAAGTGCAAAATACGTCTTACCGTCCGTTGGCGAAAATGACTCATGCTTATTTAGCACAAGATCGAACCCGGCATCGCCAAACGGAGGGGAATTGTCATCCTGTATAGCTATATCGTGGGCTTAAGGAATTGCTGGTAAAGCCTTTGCAAGCTCCGGTGTCATATCTTTCGGAGTTAATAAGTAATAGCCTGTGTGGGCATCTGAACTGTATAAAGGCTTAATCTTAACTTGAAACATATAAGTGCCTTTCTCTATATTTGGAGTAAGGTTATAAGGTCTGCGCTTTTCCAGTACAGTACTCCAAAGCTTCTGATCTGTAATAGTTGTTGCTTTGTGTTTCTGTTGAATACTTCTAAATAGTTTATAGTCTTCAATATACTGATTGGGTTGGTAAGGCTCAAGCTCTTCAGTAATAATAGGAACAGCCCGTATTGAAAAAATATCCTTAGAATCAATGATGACCTTATCCGCATATCCCTTTTGTTCTAACCATTCTGTAAGCTTGTGATAGGAAGCCGGCCAATTAAATGAAAGTTCACGGTTCCATTTCGGTTCATTGGTAAAAGATGACTCTTTATTTGTAACAGAAACACTCCCCAAGGGATATCGATCTGATTGCATTTCGCTATAACTCATATTTAAAACTTCTTCTTTGAGTACAGCTTCAAATTCATGAATCTCTTTGGGTTCGCTCAAAACCACTCGTCGTTCATTGTCATCTACTGATTGGATATTGATCGTTTCTGCTCTCCCTTGCAGCTTATCCAGCTTGTATCTTACTGTTTTATAAGGCTCTGCTTCCATCACCTTAGTCAGTTCTGTCTGGAAAGGCTTCTCCGGGAATGTATAGCGGCGAGTCATGGTGGAACCATCATCCAAACGGTAGACTATGACTGCCGATTCGACGGCCAGGTTTTTGGACAACGTTTTCTCGCCAGCTGCATGTGCACGTACAAGTTCACGATGTAAATTTAGCACAGAGGCGATATAAGCCCTGTCTTGGGAGTAATAAGCTTCTGTTTGTGCATCTCCCCCTAGAGGCTCCTCTTGCCCCACATAAACCTTTTCTACGGAGTGAGCTGTTGGAATCCGTCCCTCATAACCCAACCAACCTGAAATCGGGATATACAGTACCAACCCCATGATCACACCGTAAACGACCATTTCCACCAAAGCACGAACACGCACAATTTGCCACGTCTTGCGGATGACCATCTCTACAACGATATAGCCTAAAATAGCTCCAAGTGTATAGCCAAAAATCGACCAATTTACTCCTCTTGTACCTGGATTATAAAAATAATCACCTAGTACTAGCATGGCGCATAGTATAACCCCTGCCTTGAACAAAGGCTGTAAGAAAGGAAATGCTATGGCCTGAGTCGCCTTTTCGACCAAACGTTTACGATACAAACCATAACTCAAGGCGACAAACAGCAGAGAGATACCTAAATAGGCAAGTAGCTCTATGTAGGAAAAGGCGCGCTGCGGCAAGTTCTCCACAATGCGTACAAACGGCGATAAGTTTTCCCAAACATTATTATTACTACGAAACTCCGAACCGTTAATATATTGGACAACGGTTTCTCGTACCCGCACATAACCGTATAAATTACGTTCCAGAAAACGCCCCATCATCATGAATAGAAACTGAGGCAATAGCAGCAAAACATACACTACTACGGCCTGTAGCAACGATTGTCCCACACAAGTCCCTACAAACACGGTAAAGGTAAACAGGAAAATCGTAAGGACGGATACGACCAGAGCCCACGATCCAATATCATTGATATGGAAAATATAAGGCAGTTCGATTGACGTGTTAACCCAAGCAGTTACTCCCGCAGTCAGCCACACAGGTACAAGTAAAAGAATAAGACCGCTAATGAAATGTGCCGTTAATAGATGCTCTCTACGCAAAGGTAGGCTATGATACAAATCGGATGGCCCCTGTCGCTGAACAAAACGAAGCAGCATCACGCCTGCCAGCACCGGTACGGTCATTAAAATCAATTTTTGCAATTCATTACCCGAGTTTGTGCTATCGAACAAGCTTTTTAAAACCACTTGCGGTTGTTCATCACCAATGCTCACAAACAATGGCAGCGGTACTGTAAACAGCAATCCCGCCAAGTACAATAGACCGATCCAGCCATGCTGTGTCAAGCATTGGCGAATTACGCCGCCGCTACAGAAGAATCGGTTGGATGTCATAACCTGCGTCCTCCATTTCATAAATGAAAATTTCCTCAAGCGTCAGCGGCAACAAATCGAATACATGCGGCTCATACGCTTCAATTGTCTCTGCAATCCGCTCTCGCTCACCCCGGATAATAAGCAGCAGAACACTGCCCCTCCGCTCCTTATGTACGACCGAAAGTTGGCCACAGACAGCTTCCTCATGCATGCTGTCCCGAAAAGCAACCTGCACCTTATGCGTATCAGATTTGAGGTCGTCGACCTCTTTTTCCAACAGCATCCGTCCTTGGTGCATAATGCCCACATGATCACACATGTCTTCAATCTCACGCAAATTATGAGATGAAATTACGACGGTCATCTCACGTGCAGCGGTTTCTTGGAACAAGAGATTTTTGATCATTCTGCGCATCACGGGGTCCAGACCATCAATGGGTTCATCCAAAACCAGCAGCTCAGGCATACAGCTCAAGGCAAGCAAAAAAGCGGCTTGACGCTTCATCCCTTTGGAAAATCGGTGAAGTTTGCGCTTCGGGTCCAGCTTAAAAATACCTGTTAGCTGTGTGTAGCGTTCTTCACTCCAACTTGGATAAATAGAGCGGTAAAACCGGGCCATCTGACGAATTGTCGCTTGTGGGAAGAAATAGGGAGCATCCGGCAAAAACAGAATGTGCTGCTTGACTTCAGGCTGCTCATATACCGGCTGTCCACCGATTAACACCTTGCCAACATCGGGTCGGTAAATCCCGGCAATAATTTTGAGCAAGGTCGTTTTCCCAGCTCCGTTCGAGCCCAGCAGTCCAAAAATGGAGCCCTTCTTTACCGTAAGGGCTAGCTGATCAACAGCTTTTTCTTCTGTAAATGTCTTTGTGACTTCCCTTAATTCAATCAAGGGACATCCCCCTTTCCTTTGTTTGTGTAGCTTCCACGTATATTCCGTCCACTTCCTGCTGTGTAAAACCGAAATGGACAGCTTCGATCATTTGTTTTAACAATGCCGCCCGAATCTCATCTCGCTTGATTTGTTGCGGCTGCTGCTGGGTAGGCGTGACAAAGCTGCCTTTGCCTTGAACGGAATAGATATAGCCTTCACGTTCCAGCTCACGATACGCCTTCTGAATCGTATTCGGATTCACCGTAAGTTGAGCGGACAATGCCCTTACAGAAGGCAATTGCTCATCCGGCTGAAGCGATCCGTACACGATCATTTCCTTTACCCTGTCCATAAGCTGTTCGTAGATCGGCTTGCGGCTGCGGATATCCAGCTCGAACATGGACTTCCTCCTTCCAACACTGGCTCAATTTCAATTTATATAGGTTAACTGTTCTAACTGTACTATTAACGGTAGTACAGTTAGAACAGTTTGTCAATCTTTTCTTTGGACATTTCTTACAAAAATAGCCGTGATGCATCATGCATCACGGCTATCTCTTATTAGCCTTCCTTTGACTCATAAGGTTCATCACGGCTTATATTCGCAAGTGTTGAACCTTCCGGCAGCTTAAGATTCAGCTGGAACCGGAACGTCGCTCCTCTGGCCTCATCGCTATCCACACCAATGGAACCCCCCATCAGCTTAACCAAGTTTTTACAGATGGACAATCCCAGTCCTGTCCCTCCATATTTTCGGTTCAGTGCCGGATGAAGCTGGGAAAAAGGCTGAAATAATAGATGCTGGCGGTCTGCTGGAATACCGATCCCAGTATCCGTTACACTGAACTCAATCAGGCATCTATTTTTACGACGGCTGTAAGCCTTTCTCTCCACAAAGATATTTACACGCCCTCGCTCCGTAAATTTGATCGCATTGCTCACCAAATTCACCAGCACCTGTCGAATACGCACATGATCACCGACCAGCATCCCCGGCATTTCCTGATCTATATGCCATTCCAGTTCAATGCCTTTTTCCATAGCCTGCGTCATGAATAGGTCAGCCACACTGCCGACCACATCATCTAGCACAAAGGACTCGTGAAGCAAAGACATCTTGCCAGCTTCGATTTTGCTCAAATCCAGTATCTCATTCAATATCTGCATTAAAGCACCGCTGCTGCTGGTAATAATGTCTATATAGCTACGCTGCTCCTCATCCAATTCAGTATCTGCCAGTAACCCTGCCATGCCTATAATGCCGTTCATCGGTGTACGGAGCTCATGACTCATCACAGAGAGAAACTCTGACTTGGCCCGATCGGCGCGTTCAGCAGACTCCTTGGCCCGAATGATCTCCTTTTCATTCGTCCTGTCTACAAAAACCATTACAGCCCCTTTTCGCTCGCCATTATCCATCAAAGGACTGATTCGATAGGAGGCCAGAAAGCTGGACCCGTCTTTTTTCCAAAATACAGCTTCCTCAGCCTGATAAGAGGCTCCGCTTCGAATCGCTTGAAGAATAGAGGACTGTTCGTCTGGAAAATGACTGCCAATTTCGTCAGCATGGCGGATCATATCTATGCATGCGCCATTCAGCGGATTGGCCGAACTTACACCGAACATCTCGACAGCTGCCGGGTTCATAAAGCGGACATGTCCTTCGTTACTTAAACCCACAATTCCTTCGGATACGGCATTCAAAATAAGCGAATGCTCATTACTAAGTTTTTCAATTTGAGCAATGTAGCTTTTGAGAGGGGTCACATTTTCTATAATCCCGTAGCAGCCTACAATTTCCTCTTGCACGAAAATCGGGATATTCGTCATCTTAATGAATAGACGCTCCCCCTCCTTATGTATGAATTCCGATTCATAGGTTTGCGTCTCACCCTGCTTGGCCAGTTCCATATGACGCTTGATTTTGTCCTGTTCCTCAGAGGAAGCCATGATAAGTATGTCAGCCCCAAGCAGCTCATCCTTCGTATAACCCGTAAGCTCCACCAAGCTCGGATTCACACTCAAGATATGACCTTCCATATTCACGGCGCATATCCCAAGTGGATTATGCTGAAACAGTGACCTATAACGGTTTTCACTTTCGCGCAGACGCTGCTCCATTTCCCGGTGCTCTGTAACATCCTGGATCATACCAACCACTTGAACGGGCTTGCCTGCATGCTCGTCCATTTCAGCTTCCCAGATTGAACGCAGTACTTTTTGTTCCCCATTGGGCAATACAATCCGGTAAAAGGTTTCTTCGTGAACTCCCTTTAATATAACGTTGGTGATAATCTGTTTCATGCGCTCTGTATCTTCTGGATGAACAGCCGCCATGAGCGCGTCAATACTTGTTTCAACCGGCTTGACAAGATAACCAAAAATGCTACGAAATTCCTTGGAGAAATGCATAACATTGTTGACCAGATCCCAGTCCCATGAGCCGAACATCGCCAACTGCTGAGCTTTTGCCAAATTCTCCTCGCTCTTCTGGCGCTCTGTGATGTTGCGTCCGATGGACAGTACTCGCTTGATTCTGCCCTGTTCATCCCGAATAATGCGGTACGATACTTCCAGCCACAAATAGTGCCCGTCCTTATGACGAACACGCCGCTTCATGATGCCTGTTTCCTTGAAGAGTCCATGTACACGCATATAATCGGCATCTTCAACATGGTAGAATTGGAGCCGCTTTTTGCCGAGCATTTCCTGCTTCGTATAACCTAGGAGTTTTTCCACCGAAGGAGAAATATATTGGAGTATGCCGTCCGCTGTGCTATATGAGATAACATCCGGCGTATTTTCCGTAATCAGCATGTACAAATCCTCATTATCCGAGAGCACCTGCTCCATATCTTTTTTCTCCGTAATATCCATTGCATACGCAATCAAATAAGATTGTTCGGTAGCCTCATCATCAAATATGGTTAATTCCAGCGATAGCCAGACGGATGTTCCCCGTTTATGTTTCAAACGCAGCTCTGTCTTATAGACTTGATCTGTAGCCTTAAGCCAACCTGCGTAAGCCTCCCTCAACCCTTGCTGATCCTGAGCCTCTTTATATAAGAGATGGTAATATCGGATATCTAGTAATTCCTCCTGCTCATATCCGACCATTTTGCAAAAGGCGGGATTGACGTACAGGCACTTCCCCTCCCTCGACAAAATCACGATTCCTGTCGGGGCATGATTATACATATGTTCCAGCAAAGGCAGTCGTCGAGCAGCAGAAAACACAATGAATCTCCTCCTTTGTGGTCCGGCAGTTTTTCTAACTATACCTATTCTAACATGATATGGAATTTTTATAACGGTGAGTCCGCCTCTAGATGAATGCCCTTAAAACATGTATGCACAAAAGATTGCCGATGCAGGTTCATCGGCAATCTTCGAATTATTTTTTTATACCACCCGGCTAAGAAAATGACGCAAAAATCGCTCCGCATCGACTTTAAGTGCCACGTCAACCGTAGTCAGTGCTTGAGCTTCGTTCTCATTTTGCACCTCACGGGTGCGACCAACCTCGGTGGAATCGCCCACCTCAACGGCAATGTGCATTGGACGCGTCTCCACAAAGCTGGAATCTATCGCTAATCCTACAGCCAGTGGATCATGCAAAGCACATCCTGCTATACCAGGTCTGAAGTTGCGATAAGCTTCCATATAAAAATCTGTCATATCTGCCATAAACGCACCCAGCTCGGTCCCTTGCTCACGCCATTTGTCCACATCCTGCTGTGGAAGCAGTGTTTGCATCGTGACGTCCAGCCCAACGAGCGTAAGCGGAAAGCCCGCTCCCAGCACATAGGCTGCGGCTTCTGGATCGGCGTAAATATTCGCTTCAGCCGTCGGAGTTACATTCCCTTTCACTGTGACCGCGCCGCCCATGATGATCAGGCGGTCAAGCAATTGGGGCAATTCGGGACAGCGATCCAATGCAATCGCAAGATTGGTCAGCGGTCCCACAGCTACCAGGGTAAGTTTGCCTTCATAGCGACGAGCCTGTCCGATTATAAAATCAGCGGCATCCCCAGACGCAGCCTGACGGGAAGGTGCTCCTTTCAACTGATTGCCAATACCGTCTTCGCCGTGAATATGCCGGGAATAAGGTTTAAACAGCTCCCGAGTATACGGCTTGTGAGCGCCAGACACGACCGGAGCCTCTACCCCCAGTTTTTCCAGCAGAATCAGTGAGTTACGTGTTGCCTCCTCCACCGAGATATTACCAAAGGTGGTTGTAATACCGAGTAGCTCCAATTCCGGCGAATGGACCGCGTACGCAATAGCAAGCGCGTCGTCAATGCCAGTATCTACATCTAAGATTAACTTTTTGCTCATGATGACCCTCCACAGTAGAACAGCATTCTTTTGTTCATTATACACAATTTCAATGCTTATTCCCTTGGTCATCAAATTCTTTATTCGAAGACGTAAAAAAGGCTACGACAGTTATACCGTAACCTTCTTTTAATACTTTTCAATCATTCAAGGGCACATGTTCTGACCAAATCCTAAGGCTCGATTCCCCACACCAGCTTATCATTGTGGAACAACGTTGCTTTGTTCCATTCTGCATAAGAGGTTTTGGTTGGATCGAAGGAGTAATCATTGGATTCGTCCAGATTAGACCAGTCGCTATTGTTCATGCGGATCTGAATATCACCTGTTTGCGCTCCGGCAGCAAGCGTACCGGCAGCAGCACTGAAACCAATTTCAATATAGTTGTCAGTAAAGGTACGCAGCACGTTATCATTACCTACTTGCGCATAGTCTACTGCAGATTGCAGCTCCTGGCTGCCATCTTTCGTGAAATAGTAACGGACTTTGAGCTCACTCAGCTTCACAGGTGTTGTTCCTTTATTTTTCAAGTTAAAGAAAGGCTTGACTGCGTTATTCGCTGGATCAGTGTCCCCGGCCCGATACATTACAACCAGATCTCCCGCTGGTTCTGTAGGATCTGTAGGGTCTGTTGGATCAGTCGGTGTACCTTTAGGTTCAGCGCTTACCGCTGCGGAATCCTTACTTGTTCCTTTCGCATTCGTAGCACTTACAACATAGAAGTAAGTTGTTCCGTTCGTCAGTCCCTTATCCGTGTACTCTCTTTCCGTTACAAGAGGCGCAACGGCTGTAAAAGGACCTGCTTCGCTAGTAGCGCGTTTGACCGTGTAGCTATCGGCACCAGTAGACGCATTCCAAGTCAGCGTTACTTGAGCATTGCCCACAACAGCCTTTAAGCCTGACGGTACAGCCGGAGCTGTAGGCGCTGGGTCCACACCACCAGTGGAAGGCACGATAGCAGGGTACGCATTTTGTACCAGCATCACAAACTGATCATGGAACCATGCTCCTGAAATAGGTGCATTCGGTAAAGCATCTGTTAATGTGCCATCCTTGGTTGTATAGGTAGGATCACACATACGGTCAAAGCCTTTACCCTCATCGTTCGGAATGAGTGAGCTGGAACCATCGGAATCACCCGGAGGTTTCGCCCAGACATAGGCATCGATATGGCCAGCTGGAGCCGTTTGTGGCGGCGTTCCCATACCTGCTCCACTGTTATTACACCAGTTACCACGGTGTGAGCGTTTGTCTACACGGCCTGAGTTTACATAGGAGTTAATATCATTGCCGACTGCGGAAGTCGGACGGTTAGGTCCTCCCCATCCATTACGGCCTGTATCAATTAACATACCGAGTGAGCTCGGCCAGCCTGCGCTGACAAAATCTCTATGCAATGCCTCTGCGAAATCCGATTCATCGAAATTAGGATTCCATTCGTAGTACTTGGACGATTTGATCGGCTGTCCGCCGATATTCAGATTTGGATCAGGTAAATTAGGTTCTGTCAGCGGTGAAGTGTTGGCTGTATTCGTGATAAAGCCATCTACACTGGCCAGACCTTTGCTAGTATCTTTGAAAATGGTTGTAAACAGGGATACCGTTGCTGAACGGTTGTTATCCCAACCTAACCAACCAGAGTGACCGATATCTACGTATTTGTACACATTCGGAATCTCGTTCAGCTTATTCATTGTGTACTTCACGCCAGCTTCATAGATTCCTGTAGACTTGGCTTGTGCACATTTCGGATCATCCAGATTAGTTACCAGATTTGGCAAACTGTCTGGTTCAATGATCGCTACGATACGAATATCCTTATATTTGGGATTTGCAAAAATAGCAGCTATTTTGTCAATATAATCCTTCTTATAGGTTTCCAGACCTGCCTGGGTCAGCGGCAATTCACCATTGGAAGCCAAGGCATGACAATCCCGTCCGGGCAGATCATACACAATAAATTCCGCCGTAATCGGTGTGCTGCCTTTCTTTTGCGCCAATACTTGATCCAAATGCGCTTCCAGGCCAAGCTTGCCTCCACCGCCGTTAATAGCAGCGATACGATCAAGCCATACGGCTGTCGGGAATGTTTTGACCGTTTGCATTTTTGCTTTCAGATTGGCATCCGTAATTTTGGCAATCGATGTGTCGACACTAGCCGCATAATCAGGGCTAATGTATTTTGTAGCCCCTTGGTAAGGATTGTCCACATGGGATTCTGCATGTATTTTATCCGTAAATCCTGCACCTGGTAGAAAGCTGCTTGCGACGAGTGATAGCGCAAAAGCATACTTCATGCTTTTACGAAGCACTTGCTTTGTTTTCAATTGCTTCACCTATCTTTCCGTGGATTTTGTTGAATCTTCCTATGTCGGCACCTGATTGTTACATGATTAAATGTGAGTTACGCCTACTCTCTCCAAAAAAAAGCGGCGTTCATAGTTGCGAAAGGTAAGCGCTTTCTATTTGTCCATGCGCTCACATTTTCCCCTTTTTGTCACCTCCTATGTTAGATTATAGTGAGCTGGAAATCTGCTGTAAATTGAATAAATTAAGGACTACATTATTAATTAGGCATATGAATTGCCACTCTAACGGTTCGTTGTGGCACCTCTTTTTCTGAAGTCGGTTTCTTCATTTGTTGAACATCCCTGCTATAACAAGCTTTCGGGAGATTTAGGATCGACGGCAAAAGAGCAAATTCATAAAAAGTAAGACCGTATTCTTTAATTTCCGTCAGCCTAAATCGACAATGATAAACTTCAGCACGCCAACTATGCCAAATCGTCATATCTATCGACAGCAAAAAGGTGCTTTCAGGCCCTCATGACCATGAAAACACCCTTTTATTGTAGTGAAGTCAATCTCTGCTATTATTGTTCTACACTTTTTCGCGATCCTTGCCTTTGTCGGATTGCCCTGCATTTTTATTGGCGGCATCCCGATCCAGTTGCATTTCTTCAACCGTCTTCACCTTAAGTCGTGCTGCTCCCTCATAGGGTCGGGTTGGAATCAGATCGCCTGCAGCCAGACGTTGACGCGCCTCGGCAATCGCTGCTCCATATTGCGGCAGCCATGCTTCCTGCGCCACCAGCATCTCATCGACCATCTGCCAAATTTCTTTCGGATTACACACCGCGCCCACTAGCGGATCCATCATAAACGCTTGCCGCAGCAGCTTATCATCTCCGTGTACAGTCGCTTCGACAGCCAAACGCTGGACGGAAATACTTACATTGCAGACGGCAGCAAGACCGAGCGGAAGATCTCCTACATGTGGCATGGAGATACCATTCCGATCCACATATCCAGGTGCTTCAATAATCGCGTCGTCTGGCAAATTGGAAATGACACCGTTATTTACGACATTAAAATGCCCCCGGTATACACGTCCGGTTTCCAGACCTTCGATAATGTATGAACCATGCTCTTCACCGCGATTTTCCGCCTTGTACTCCAATGGGTCTTCTTTCATCCAGTTAGGGAAATCTGTTTCAAACCAATTACGTCCTTCTGTACATACACGCAGATAGCCGCCTGTTTCTCCGTTGATCCAGCTGCCTAGATCAATCCAGTCCATAATTTCATTCGGACGCTTCCGGTACCAAGGTACATATTCACTGAGATGACCATTCGACTCTGTGCTGTAATAGCCAAAACGACGAAGCATGTCGATGCGTACCTTTTCGGTGCGGCTATATTCGGGATGTTTTTCAAAAGCCTCCAGCAGTCCGGCTGTCAGATCCTTGCCTTCATGTGACGCCTGAATGTACCACGTCTGGTGATTGATGCCGACACACACAATGTCCACATCCTGCTTCTCCAGACCATACACCTCGGCAATTTGGTGATGCCCATGCTGGACGCCGTGACATAGACCGATTGTACGCACACCGCTGTATTTATTGCAGGCCCACGTCATCATCGCCATAGGGTTCGAGTAGTTCAGCAGCAATACATCCGGTGCACTTAGCTCGCGGATATCCTTGCAAATCTCCAGCATTTCAGCGATGCCGCGCTGACCATACATGATGCCTCCTGCACACAGGGTATCGCCCACGCATTGATCCACGCCATATTTCAGCGGAATATCCACATCGGTCGCAAAGGCTTCAAGACCGCCAACCCGGATCGTACAAATGACGTATTTGGCATCCTTTAAAGCTATCTTTCGGTCCGTAGAGGACTGTATTTGTATCGATAAACCGTTCTCCCGAATATCCCGTTGGCACAGCTCAGTGACCATATCCAAATTGTGCTGACTGATGTCCGTAAAAGCCACTTCAATATCGTTAAATTCCGGCACTGATAACAGATCTCGTAAAATTCCACGGGTAAAACCGATGCTTCCTGCTCCAATAAACGCTACTTTAAATGACACGGCATTCAACCTCCGGTAATTAGAATGGGTATATACCGTCATTGTAGCAATAGGCCCGTGGAAAGCGTTATCAAAATCATGACCAGTTTCGTATTTAGGTGTCAAAAATCCTAACTTTCGCATCAATAAATGCTGCTTGCCGTTGACGATTGCTGCCTACGCTTCTTTTGTTGCTGTATAATGAATTAAGTCTCTAAATATTGACAAAGGAGCAAGACATGTCAAACCGTAAATGGACATTTATCCTAATCCCCGTCTTTCTGCTATTTGCCTGGCTGCTCTTTCAGTTCACTCTGTCTTCTTTTCAGATTCACCAATTTGCAGAGTTATTGAAGACGGTTTCTCCAAAAGACGGGGTTTCCGATACAAAAGTCGTACTGATATCACAGGAGTTGGATAATTATTACTGGCGGTCAATCGAACAAGGAGCCCGAAAGGAAGCGGAACAGTACGGTATGCGGCTCGATTATATCGGGCCGGACCGCATTAATCCGTCCGAGCAGGTCAAACTGCTGGATAAAGCGATCGCCAGTAAGGCGGATGCAATTCTGGTTCAAGGGATAAATGATCCAGAGTATCGCCGATTAATCGACAAAGCAGCCGGACTTGGCATCCCCGTCATCACGATCGATACGGATGAACCAGGCTCCCGTAGACTAGCTTACGTGGGAACGGATAACGAAGGAGCAGGAAAACGGATGGGCGCGCTGTTAGCGAAAGCCTCTGGAGAGCGTGGCGACATCGGAGTTATGATCAGTAGCGAGCGTGTCGAGAATCAGCGACTCAGGCTTACTGGATTTCGTTCCGTGATCGGTCGCTATCCCAAGCTCCGCATTGTGGAGATTCGCTCCTCAAATATTTCACGGCTTCAGGCAGCACAGCAAGCTCAGAACATGCTCACCCGGTATCCGCAGATCCGCTACATGGTCGGATTCAGTGCGCTGGACGGCCTTGGCATTCTGGAAGCCTCGGAGCGGCGCGGCGCGCGGAGTTTGCAGATTTTCGCTTTTGACGATATGGCCGAGACGTTGGAAGCCATCAGAGATTGCAAAATTGAACTGACCCTTGTTCAACAGCCAGAGGAAATGGGGGCTAAGGCCATAAAATTGCTGAATGATTATCTAAAGGGGAATGCCCCCCAGGAATTAACATACACCAGGATATATGAGATGCATGCGGACACTCCCGACAACATGTCCGGAGATGACAGACGATGACGATCAGAACGAAGCTGCTTCTGTTCATCCCTCTTCTAGTTGTGTTCGCCAATATCATCGCTTATTTTGTATTCCAAAGCGGAAAAGTCGTACAACAGAGCTACGATGAAATGCTTGGCCGAATTCTCCTCATTGAGCAAACCTCCGAATCGGCGGAGAGCAACTTAAAGCTCCTATATGCCTATCTGCTTAATCCAAGAGGCGATAAGGCTGTGCAGGGTCCGACAGAATACCAATTAATGCAGTTGAAAGCCAGAATTCAGGAAGTCTCCGACTCGACCGACCCTTCTTTCGCCGAGGAGGGCTACGTGAATCTGTTGGCCACATTTCTTAAAGAGAAACAAGCCGCAGTTCTGGATGCAAAGGCACAAGATCCTCAATCGGCTTTTGAACATTATATTGAAGCGGAAAAAACCGTCAGCTATATTCATGAGGAGGGTCAGCAACTGATCGATGATGAACTGGCTTATTACCGGCCAATCATTGAGAACATCCGGAACAAGAATGAGCGAATGAATGGATGGGGAGTAGCGTTGTTCGGCATGAACGCGCTGATGGGGGTTTTGCTTGCAATCTGGGTCTCGCGCAGCATTACTGGCCCTGTCGGCAGACTTGTCGGACTGGCGAAGCGAATCGCCACAGGTGATCTGAATATTAGGCCCCAACCGCGACGGGATGACGAGCTAGGCGTACTGTCGGACGCCATTTCGCAAATGTCCACCGATTTGAGTATCCTCATCGAAAAGGATAAACAGAGTCTGGAAATGCGGCGGCTTGTGAAGGAACTGGAGCTTCTGGCTCTGCAAAATCAAATTAACCCGCACTTTTTATTTAATACCTTAAATGTGCTCTCCAAGCTGGCGATCCTAGAAGGGGCGGAGAAAACCAGCGACCTGATCGTTTCGCTGTCCAATCTGCTACGGTACAGCCTGCAGAAGCTGGACAAACCCGTAACTCTCCAGGAGGAACTGGATCATATCCGCGAATACGTAACCATCCAGCAGGCGCGCTTCAGGGACAGAATTCGCTTTGATCTTCACTTTGACGCTTCCGTACTTCAGCAGCAAATTCCGGCCCTGACGATCCAGCCATTTATTGAAAACGCTTTTCTTCATGGTGTGGAAGATATGGAAAGCGGAGCCATTATCGTATTAACGCTGTCGAGAGCGAACGAAGATGTACAAATTGAAATTTCGGACAACGGAAAGGGCATGACAGAGGAAACCCGACTGTCCGTACTCCGTCTTAAAGGCGAAGCCGAAAGCGGCAGTTCAACAGGACTTGGAATGCAAAATGTGTTTAGGCGGCTGCAGTTGTTCTACGGAAAGGAAGAAGAAATGGTTGAAATCAATAGCAATATCGGACGAGGTACTACCATAACCATACGAATTCCAGTCAAGAAGGAGAGTGAGCGGACTGATGTATCGGTTGTTGATCGCGGATGACGAGGCTTTGGAGAGGGAAGGACTGGAATTGACAGTGGAACGGGCGATGCCGGGGATATTCCGGTTTATTCATGCTGGCAACGGCCGCATGGCGATTGAATGCGCGGAAGAGCACCGTCCCCATATTGCCATTCTGGATATCAATATGCCCGGAATTGACGGGCTTGAAGCGCTTCGTGAATTAAAGGAGCGGCTTTCCGATACCCGATTCGTGCTCGTCACTGCCTATGATTATTTTGCCTATGCCCAGAAGGCACTCTCTTTGGGCGTAAAAGAATATATTCTGAAGCCGGCGAAGCGAGAACTCATCATCGGCACTTTGAAACGACTGATTGAAGAAATTGAGTGCGAGAAGCGGGCACGTACGGAAGAATTGGAGCTTAAGCATAAAATCTCACAGTTAATGCCGCTCGCAGAAAATGAGCTGGCTTTAATGCTTATGGTCGACCAGACCGTGGATTCGAGCGCTTCCCAGCTATCAGAATGGCTGGACTTTCCTCTTGATCAGGGAAGCGCCATCATTGCCGCCTTTGACGGATATACGGACGAGCAGGATAAAAAGAAAATTTACGATCATTTCCGAAGCTATGTAAAAACGCATGGCCCGAATGCCATTGTAAGCTCTTTGATCGACCATCATGTAGCCACTTTTTTACGCAAGCCGCCTGCCACCAGCGAAAACGACTGGCGCCAGTTGGTTAAACACCTCGTTCAGCAACTTTCCGAGCTTGCCCAGCAGCAACTTGGTATAAAGACAGCCATTGGAATCGGATCGCTGCATAGCGGCGAGGAAGGACTTCGCAAGTCCTATTTCGAAGCCGTTTTTGCCTCCACCCTACGCAAACGGGATGGAGGTTACTGCCACTTTGACGAACTGAAGTCATCAGAGGCTGGAAACGCTTCTTTGCTTGCCGTCAAAGCGGAGAATGGAATGCTTCAGCAGACGTACGTCATGTCAGCACTGCAACGGATACGCGAACAGCGAGAGGTTCAAACACTGACTATGCTGGGTAGGGCGAAAATGTATATCGAGGAACGGTTCAACGATGATCTTTCGCTGGAAGAAGTGGCTGATTTTGTCCATTTGAATCCTCACTACTTCAGCAAAATTTTTAAACAGGAATACGGAGAAACATTTATCGACTTTGTAACCCGGCTGCGGATTGATAAAGCCATCTCTCTGATTAAGGCTGGCAACCTTACTCTTAAGGAAATCAGCTTTGAAGTGGGTTATAAGGACCCGAACTATTTTAGTCGCGTCTTTAAAAAGATAACGGGCGTTCCTCCCACTGAGTTTAAAGGCCAAAAATAGTGAGATTCATCCATGCCGACTATCGGCATGGATTTTTTTAAGCTCGAATGACAAGGTAATGCTAGGTTCAGCCCCTCTATCTCCGATTCGGGAACCGAAGCCAAAATCGTGCATGAAAAGGTCCGTTTATTGAAGACGATAACTGGCCTTTCTTTTATAAGCGCATGTTATACTTCTCCTCGAAGAACGGAATGAGGTTCCAGAGATCTGGAGGGGAGATGATCATATGGCAGTAATCATCAATAATGAAAGCGCTCAACAGAAAGCGCTTCAATCAGAAAAACCCAATATGCTTTTTGTGACGTTGGTATCCATCGTAGCTGCGCTCGGAGGCATCCTGTTCGGTTTTGATATCGCGGTTGTTTCGGGAGCAGTCGAATTCCTACAGCAGCGTTTTTCGCTGAGCGAATTTCAGGTTGGTTGGGCCGTGTCAAGTCTGATTGTCGGGAGTGTCACCGGAGCAGCTCTCTCCGGCTACATGAGTGAAAAGATCGGCAGAAAAAAGGTATTACTGGCCGCCGGATTTTTATTCGTCGTCGGCTCGATCTGCTCTGCGCTTCAAGACACGTTCACCGGGTATGTTATCTTTCGCATGATCGGCGGCATTGGCATAGGAATCACTTCCACCGTTTGTCCGGTGTACAACGCGGAGATCGCTCCCGCCAAATACCGAGGTCGTTTGGTTGCTTTAAATCAGTTGGCGATCGTAACAGGGATTTTCCTGGTTTATTTTCAGAATTCGTGGATCGTCAGCATGGGGGATGAAGCCTGGGGTGTCTCAACAGCCTGGCGCTGGATGTTCGGAGTGGGAGCCGTTCCGGGACTGATCTTTATGCTCTTGATGCTCTTCATACCCGAAAGCCCGCGATGGCTTATCAAACAAAATCGACCTTATGAAGCGCTGCCGATTTTGCTGAAAATTCACGGTGAAGAAGCCGCTAAGCAGGAAGTGCTTGATATCAAGGAATCATTCAAAAATGAGAACAACTCATTGAAACAATTGTTCGCTCCCGGTATTCGGGTCGCTCTCTTTATCGGTGTCATGCTCGCCATTATGCAGCATATTACCGGCATCAATGCCATTTTGTACTACGCGCCGGTTATCTTTAAAGGAATGGGACTCGGTACGGACGCTTCTTTGACCCAGACCATTTGGATCGGGTTGATCAATGTGTTGTTCACCATCGTATCCGTATGGCTGATCGACAAAGCGGGACGAAAAGTCCTGCTGATCATCGGCACCTCGTTGATGACCTGCTGTTTGGTTATTATTGGCGCCGCATTCAAAATGGGTTTGACCACCGGACCGCTCGTACTCATCATGATATTGATCTACGTGGCCTCCTATGCTATATCGCTTGGGCCGATCGTATGGGTTATGATCTCGGAAATCTTTCCGAACCGCATTCGCGGCAAAGCGGTGGCCATCGCTTCGATGGCATTGTGGGCCGGCGATTATCTAGTATCGCAGGCATTCCCTCCTCTGCTGAGTTCAGCCGGCCCGTCCAATACCTTCTGGTTATTCGGAGCCATCTCGTTGTTCGTCGTAGTCTTTATATGGCGCAAGGTTCCCGAAACCAAGGGGAGATCACTTGAACAGATGGAAAATATGTGGCTTGGGAAATGACCCAACTTTAGCCACGCCCTCTGAGTCATACCGACCTTAAATCGGCAATGGTTCAGAGGCTTCTTATTATCAGCTCCCATCCTCCTCCGCATAGTTCCTCACATTGCGCTCCACAGCTGAGCGGTATTCTACAGGGGTTTGGCCTGTGTGCTTTTTGAACAACATATGAAAATATTGCCTGCTGGCCACGCCTACATAATCGGAAATTTCTTGAATGGGAATGTCCGTTTGCTGAAGAAGCATACGGGCCTTGTCCATTCGCAGCATCGTTAAATACGCGGTAAGCGTTTGCCCAGTATGTTTTTTGAAAATACGGTGCAAATAACCTGGGTGCAGATTCACGGCTGCCGCCATGTCCTTAACCACAATATCTCGGTCATAGTTTAGATGGAGAAATTCAATGCATCGTTTGATGTACATATCCGTTTGCTGCGTGTTGCTGCGCTCTGCCTCTTCCCGTAGACGTGCAATTCGTACTAGCAATTGCATAAAAAGCATCTCGGCCATTGCACCCGGCTGTTCTTTGCGTTGGTCCAGCTCCAGCACGAGACTTTTCAGCGCATAATATACCTCTTCCGGGTCCGATAGTACCAAATACGGGAACGGACGTGACATGAGAGTCGTGACCTCCTGCTCCTCTGCTGCCATTTGTCGGATAGACGGTCCTACTCTCACTCCCTCCGAAAAACCAAACTCTACATTTAGCATCCGGCACGGTTGTTCTCCCTCCACCACCAGTCGATGCGGTACACCTGCGTCTAGCATAATAAACTCGCCTTTACGCAGCGTGATGCTTTCTTCCACATTTTCTCCCGTTTGTACATCTACCCTGCAAAAGCCGGAAATCATGTACATAATTTCGGTAGAATGATGATCGTGGTAAGACATGGTATAGTCATGCCATTGCTTGTAATAGTAAGCAAAAAAACGGGGAATATAATCCCCGTCACGCAGCCGTGGCTCAAACAGACTTCCGTTCATCCCCGCACCTCCACAAAATAGATAAGGCTAACACGACAACGTATCTGCAACCGCTCTATTTTCACAGTTTAACAGACTGAGCCAGGTACTTCTATTTCACTCCATCGGACGATCTGGAATCCTTTGGATTACGGCAGGGGACTCCTGCCTGAAAGGTTGGGGATTTATCACTTTCTGGACTTAAATACTGAATCAACATTCCCACAAATCGGTTAGCAATTTGTATATCATCAAGTTCGTTATTCCAATCGTCCCTGGACGTCAGACTCATTTTCTGGAGTATACCCATCATAGACGTGAAGATAAAATGAGCGGTCTTTAAGGGTTCCGTGTCAGACTTCAATGATCCATCTTGGAATCCAGCTTCCAGAGCATCCATCAGGAAATGTCGTTCCTTTCCCCTGCTAACAAAATTTTTGTACTGTTCTTTGAGTTCTTGATTTGAATCATAAGCTTCGTAATGCAGATCGAATAAAAGAATAAACTTAATGTATTCTGGATGTTGCCAAGCGTAATCAATCCATGCATCAAGCATCGAAGTAAGCATCTCCTTACCACTCATTTCGGCTGAAGGTGCCCTTCTAACAAATTCGGTCATGCTCTCCAGGATTTCCATCTGAACCTCAAAGATCAGTTCGTTCATGGACTGAAAGTGCTTATAGAATGTGACCCGGCTTACACCAGCCACGTTGCATACATCCTTAACATTAACTTTGAGAAAGCTTTGCTTCATAAAAAGTTCCTTCGCAGCAGCAATGAGCTCTTCCCGATTTTTGTTTTTCAAATTCTGGTGCCAGTTCTCAGTCATTAGCAACCATCCGTTTCTCATTTTTTGGTTTTTGTAAGGTTAAGAAAAGGGCAGATGCAAGAATAAGTGCACCAAAAATATAAGGAATATGAATGTGCTTGTCAAACAACAAACCCGCTAAAATAGGCCCCAATATATTGCCTAGGCTAGTATACGTCGTATTCAATCCGGCGGCATATCCTTGACGATCACCAGCTGAGTTCGCGATCATTGTACTTACGGTTGGCCTTAGGAAGGCATTAAAAGCAAAAAACAGTGCCGATACCACCAGCAGATAACCTAAATTGATCTTAATTATCATTAACAGTAAAGCGACGGCTGTCATGATCAAAGAGAGACGTATTAGCTTCATCTCTCCAAGTCTCTTGATGAGATAATCGAGCAGCCATATCTGCACAACGATGCCTATAATTGCACCAACCGTAATGATCATTGAGATTTTAGTGGCATCAAAACCGTATTTTCGTTCTACAAAAAGAGCATACACTGTTTCGTAATTCATCAAACCTAATGTCATGATCAGAATGAGGAGGAGATAGCGAAAATAGGATGTCCGAAATGAATTTAGGATTTGGTTGCGAATTGGCTCCCGGCGGACCCATTGGCTAGCGGGTTTTCGTTTTTCCTTGGGTAGTGTCTCTGGCATATACAAGCTAAGCAACGTAGCTACAAGTCCAAGTCCACCAGCAAAAAAATAGGGCACCCTGATACCAAACTCAGCGATCATACCGCCTAACCCCGGACCAAGCACCATACCTAAATTCATGGAGGCACCCAAGTATCCCATTCCTTTAGCACGGGTTTCAGAAGTGGTAATGTCAGCGACGTAGGCCATATTGGAAGGAACCATTAGTCCAATACCTATCCCCCCGATAAATCGGGCGATATATAGAAGAGGCAATGTCGTAGAAACAGCAAACATGAGATCCGAGATGACGGTTAAAAACAGCCCCGTTATGATCATGGATTTTCGACCCCATCTATCCGAAAGCTGCCCACCTAGGGGCGAAAAAATAAACTGTGCTGCTCCAAAAGCGGCAATAAGATACCCCGCAGCAGCTCCTGCCGCATTAAATTGTTTCAAATATTCAGGCAGAATGGGAATCACCATACCTTGACCCAATAAAGCAATAAACAAATTCAGCATCAGAATGAAAAGTGGAAATGTAGCAGACTTAGGTAAGCTGCTCATGTTTGTAACCCCCTCCAACCATTTACACTATGTAACCCTTTACTATGTGTAAACTATACTAGTTGAAATAGGGGCCCTTGTAAATAAAAATACAAACCTATTAAGCCTAGCTATTGGGCTCCTGTTTTGCAAACTCCTGTAACATGCCTCTTATTTGTTCTACCAATTTAGCAGGAGCTTTCTTGGGTGAACCCGTGTCAAACGGAGGCTGAGGATCGTATTCCAAAATCAGCTGGACTCCTTTACTCATGTCTTCTCCCAATTCCCAAGCTATTAACTGGAGTGCCATATCAATACCAGAGGAGACACCGGCTGCTGTAACCATTTTGCCCTGACGAACCACTCTCTCATCTGTTGGAATGGCTCCAAGAGATTGGAGCAGGCCTAAGGAACCCCAATGACTGGTGGCTACGGTTCCATTTAACAAGCCTGCTGCGCTCAAAATCAAAGAGCCGTTACAAACCGACGTGGTCCATTTCGTAGTTTCATGTATTTGGCGAATCCAATTTAACGTTTCTTCGTCATTCATTGGGGTTTTATAATTTGGCGGACTGCATCCAGGAACAACAAGAATATCAGCTGAAATAACTTCAGAAAAACTGTAATCGGCATGCAAATAACCCATATTTGAGTCCAGCTTGATTAACCCTTTTTGCTTAGCGACAAACTTCACTTCACATTTCAGTGTAGCAGCAAACACATCGTATGGACCTATTGCATCTAACGCTGTAATTCCATCGAAAAGCATGATTGCGATTTGCATGATGCTCTCTCTCCTTTGAAGTGGGATTTTATTCTTGCACACCCATACTAACATACATATACGGGGTATAGGTATATTTGATGATGTAAACCTTTAATAGTACGTACCTGTAAAAAGGCATACTTAAAAAGGACCACCCCGGGGTAGTCCTTTTTAAGTATACCTGCAAAGCTGTTAATCGCGAGCCGCTTAAGAGCTTTGCTTTCTCAACTGACCATAATATAAATCACTGTAAAAGCCTTTGTGAGCCAGCAGTTCATCATGAGAACCCTGCTCCTCCAGACGGCCATCCTTCAAGACCAGAATCCGGTCAGCCTGACGAATGGTATTCAGCCGATGCGCGATGACGAAACTTGTTCGACCCTGCATAAGCCGCTCCAGTCCTTCTTGTATCTTCATCTCTGTAATGGTGTCAATGCTGCTGGTTGCCTCGTCGAGTACAAGGATAGAAGGGTTGGCCAAAATAGCACGGGCAATAGCCAGCAGCTGTTTTTGCCCTTGACTGATGCCGCTGCCGTTCACTTCCAGCACCTTGTCGTATCCGTCCTTCATCCGCATGATAAAGGAATGGGCGTTGGCCAGTTTCGATGCTTGTTCAACCTCCTCATCGGTGGCGTCCAGTCTGCCGAAGCGGATATTTTCACGAATCGTCCCCTGAAACAGGAAGGAGTCCTGTAGCACAAATGCCATGCGGGAACGCAAGCTTTCACGCCGGATGGTAATAATATCGCGCCCGTCCAGCGTAATCGTTCCCTTGTCGGGGCTATAGAATCTGGAAAGGAGCTGGATCAGTGTCGTTTTCCCTGCCCCGGTCGGGCCGACTAGTGCGATCATTTCACCAGGTTTGGCTTCAAAGGAAATACCTTCCAGCGTAGCGCTTCCCTCATCATAACCGAAGGAAACATTCGTAAACCGCACCGCCCCCTCTACATGCCCTACTTCCACTGCGCCGCGTTCATCCTTGGACTCTTCATCTTCATCCAATATTTCAAATACACGCTCAGCTCCGGCAATGGCAGACAGCAGGGTGTTCCACTGGTTAGCCAAATCGTTCAGCGGTCTGGTGAACTGGCGGGCATATTCTACGAATACAATAATTGTACCTATAGTAATGGAGCCGCGAATGGCCAAAATCCCACCGATCCCCGCTACAATAGCAAAGCTGAGATTATTCAGTCCGTTCATCAGCTTCGGTATGAAGCCTGAAATCGTTTGGGCCCAGAAGCCCGACAGCCGAATACGGTCATTACGCTCGCCAAAACCATGGATGACTCTCTTTTCCTGCGAAAATGCTTTAATAATCTGCTGCCCGGACAGCGTTTCTTCGATGTATCCGTTCAGTTCGCCCACATTCTTCTGGCGTTCCTTATATAAGGGCCCGGTACGACGTGTGATCCAGCGCATCCCGGCAGCCATTAACGGCACCACGATAAAGGTCAGCAGGGTCATCAGCGGGCTTAACCACAGCATCACCGTGAGTGTACCGATTAGCGTCAATATGCTCGAAAAAATCTGAATGGCGGAGCTGTTCAGCGTAGAACTGACATTTTCGATATCATTGGTCAAACGGCTCATGATCTCTCCCTGCTGACGTTTGCCGTAGAAAGGAATCGGTAGTCGATGCAAATGTGAAAACAGATCGAAACGCATGCGGTACACCGTCTCTTGGGCAATCTCGATCATCCAGATATTTTGCAGCCAGGAGGTCAGCGAGTTGAGCAGATATACAGTTCCTAATCCGATAAGAAAATAAATCCACGTGCGTCCACCTGGACCTTCGAGAAAATCATCCACCGCTACGCCGACCAGATATGGACCCAGCAGAGCTAGCCCGGAGCTGAGCAGGACCATGAACAGTACCAGCATCAGTTTGGCCTTACGGCGAGCCAGATAAGCCCATATCCGTCCTAAGGTGCCAAACCAGTTCTTCGCTTTGGCCTTGTGGCGTCCTTCAGCTCCCGCTGGATTTCGCAGCACACCGGACGGCGGTGTAGGCTGACGGAACGGTTCAATGAGTTCCTTAAACATGCGACTCCTCCTTTCCATATTGTGATTCATAGATGCGCCGATACAGATCCGAGCTACCCATGAGATGCTCATGGCTTCCACTTGCCATCAGGCGACCCTCATCCAGCAATAAAATCTGATTTGCCGATGCGGTCGAGCTGATCTTCTGCGTAATGAGAAATGTCGTGCAGGACAGACCATCGAGTGCATTCAGTAGTGCTGCTTCTGTCCCTACATCCAGCGCACTTGTGCTGTCGTCCAAAATCAGCACTGCCGGCTGGCGCACCAGTGCGCGGGCAATCGAAAGCCGCTGTTTCTGTCCGCCAGACAGATTGACGCCACGTTGCCCGAGCATCGTGTCATAGCCTTGCGGCAAGCGTTCAATCATATTATGGATTTGCGCCATGCGTGCGGCTTCCTGAATTTGCTCCAGGCTGGCATTCTCCAGCCCCCAAGCAATATTATCCCGAATCGAGCCGGTGAATAGCAGCACCTCCTGAGGGACATAGCCAATCGCCTCTCGTAATATGGACGCATCCAGTTCACGAGCGTCCTTTCCGTCAAAGCGCACATGACCTTCATCTTCTTCATACAGACGTGTAATCAACTGCACAAGTGAGGATTTTCCCGAGCCAGTGGCCCCCATAATAGCTATCCGCTCGCCCTGTCGCGCTCTAAAAGAGATATCCTTTAGTACAGCCAAATCACTGCCCGGATAATGAAAGCTCACCCGGTCCATTTCCACCTGTCCCTTAATCCGTGTATGATGTGTTGAAACAGACTCCATCTCTGACCCATCTTCATTAGATGTGTCCAATATCTCTCGAATCCGCCCGGTAGATGCAGTAGCTCGGGAAAATACAACAACGATACCTGATAAGGCAGACAAGGCTCCTATCGTCCGCAGTGAATAATTGACGACTGCGACCACCTGTCCTACACTGGCATCCCCAGTGGAAATTTGGCCGCGTCCAAACCAAAGTACTGCAATAATCCCTGCATTCATCGTAAACAAAATGAACGGCATCGTCGTTTCTGTCCAGCGTAGAGCGGACACCGTCCCTTTCATCAATTCGCCTCCGTAATGGGCAAAACGTTCGATTTCATGCCGCATCCGCACAAAAACCCGGATGAGTCGGATGCCTGTCAGATTCTCCTGAATCACTCCGTTAACGTCATCCAGGCGACGCTGGACACCCTTAAATAAAGTGACCGTTCGCCGCATCATCACCAGCACAAACACGAACAGCACCGGGGCCATAACCGCCAATAGCAGCCCAAGCCTGAAATGTACAACCAGTGCCATCACAATACTGCCGATGACTACAAGCGGAACCCGTGTCATAAACCGCAGGCTCATAAACACCGTATCCTGTACTTGCGTGACATCCCCAGTCAGACGCGTAATCAGCGACGAAGTGGCAAAACGTTTAAACACAGGATACGAAAAAGATTGCACTTTACGGTACAACTTTTCCCGCAAATCATAGCCGAAGCCTTGACTTGCATGTGAAGCAAAAAAAGAGCTGGATATCCCCGCCATAAAAGCGATAACGGCACTCCCCACCAGTACACTGCCCCATAACCAGACGACGGACAAATCCTGCTGTCGGATGCCCTCATCAATGATTTTAGAGATCAAATATGGCTGCGATAGCTCTACCGTCAATTCCAGCAACATCATCACGAGCGCTGCGATGGCTGGAACCCGATATTTTTTTAGAAAAGAAAACATCATTCCCACAAGCATTCCTCCAATTGCCCATAGCCGTCCTTCCAGATCAGCGTGTCATGGTTATAAGATTCGAACCTGTCTGCTGTAAAACCATATATACGCACTTTATACAGCACTATATTTTATTATACCCTTCTGAACGGCTTCGTTTAACCAGCAAATTGGAGACTCCGGTTGTGAAATTAAAAGATATACAAGAAAGCGTTCCAGTCACGGTCACACTTACCGGACGGGAACGCCTTTTCGGTTATTTCGGCAGCTCTGCCGGATAATACTGCAGCCAGCGCCTTAAATCCGCGCTATGGATGACACGCTTGGGATCTTCACCGACTAGGCGAAGTCGCTCCAGCACAAACTTGATTTCACCGGAGCCCGCCTCGATTCCTTCCTGCTCCAGCATATATTGAACTGCACTTCTGCCCGAATGCTTGCCGAGTACGAACGAATGGTCAGTGCCCAGCTCGGTTGGATCAAGGGTCTGATAGGCGGCACGCTCCTTTAGCAGACCGTTGATATGTATGCCGGATTCATGGGCGAATACCATGTCTCCCACAATTGGCTTGCCTTCAGGAATGATTCGGTTGGAGGCTTTGGACACCAGTGCAGCCAGCGGGTTCAGCAGTTCGGGACGGACGCCGCAGGTTCCTTGATATAGATCCCTCCACGACATCACCACCTCCTCCAGCGCCGTATTGCCTGCCCTTTCCCCAAGGCCCGACACTGTGGTACTGGCCCAGACAGCTCCCGCCTGCAAAGCTGCCAAAGTATTGGCAAGCGCCAGACCATAATCATTATGACAGTGAATCTCAAGCTCCACATCCTGCGGCACGCGCGATACAAGCCTGTCTATACGGGCAGCTATCGCAGCGGGATGATGAACAGACAGCGTATCGGCATATCTGAAGCGCCGGATGCCATCCCTGTAGAGCTGATTCGCCAACTGCTCAAGGAACAGGTCATCTGCCCTTGAAGCATCCTCAAAGCCTACGGAAACAATCAATCCTTTACACTGACCGTAATCGACAGACTTGCGGATCAGCTCTGTCACCTGCTCAGGATTCATACCCAGCTTGGACTTCATCTGCACCGTCGACACGGGAACCGAAATATGGGCCCAGCCGACGCCTGTCGATTCAGTTGCATCAATATCCGTGAACACCGCGCGATTCCAGGTCATTAGCTTCATCTGAAGTCCGAGAGCAGCAATCCTGGCAATAGACCTGCACTCCGCCTTTCCCATTGCCGGAATTCCGATCTCAGCCTGCTCCACCCCCGCCGAGTCCAGCATGATGGCAATTTCAGTTTTCTCCTCGGCCGAAAAGGCAACGCCCGGAGCCTGTTCTCCGTCACGAAGTGTCGTATCACAAATATGCAACTGACTCATCTATATCCCCTCCCGTTCCGCAGCAAGGACAACGCGGGTTGCGTTTGACCGCTATGGTGCAGCTGCTCATATCCAGCACATTCATACGGTACATACGGTCAGTGAACAAATTGCCCGCATCTGTAATCCATTTGACCGCTTCCAGTGCAGCCATACAGCCAATCAAACCCGATGTAGCTCCCAGAACCGGGAATCCCAGAGGCTCCCAAGGCTGTCCGCCTTCCGGGTAGAGACATTCCAGGCATGCCGTCCTACCGGGATCAATGGTCATCAATGATACTTCATAGGCGTACATGGCCGCTTCTATCATCGGTCTGCCATGTCGAACACATAGTCTGTTCAGCGCATATCTTTCCGGAAAGTCATACCGTGCATCAATCACGATATCCGCCGCTTCTACCCATGGTCCAGAGGATTCTTCCGTGATTCTGTGGGCGTGGCCCTCAAGCTCGGTCTCCGGATTGATACGCTGTAAATGCTGCAATGCCGTCTCCATCCGTTCCTCCCCGATTCGTCTGCTGTCCATCAGCACCTGACGGTTCATATCGGGCAGATGGATTACGCCCTCATGGGCCAATATCAGCTTCCCCACTCCAGCAGCGGCCAGGTACATGGCCGCTGTCCCTCCCAATCCTCCGATGCCTGCGACCATAACAGTAGCTTGCTTTAGCCTGTTCTGACCTCCCACTCCCAGCAGCTTCAACTGGCGTCCGTATCTACCGTCTTCCAGCAGCTGTACCATTCGTCCACCCCTCCATGTGCGGCTCCCGCCTTTAAGATATTCGGTCCGCAGGATCTTGACACCATATCTGGTTGTTCTTCGGTTGCTCTTCCTTACTGAAGGCTCATGATTCGGCTTTGCCGCTGCCCTCCTCAGCGTGCAGGATTTTGGCAAGCCACATGGGCGGATTGCGAGCCAGCATATTCTGGAGACGCTGGATCTGCTCCTCAATGGTGCTGCCGAAGGCCACCTTCACAGGCATAATGGTCCGTTTGGTAACCTGTGCGGCGGCCGAAGCGCCGATCTGTACCAGAAAGATCAAGGCACAATCCTCGATCAGGCCAATTCGGCTGGCGATCTTGCCCGCCTCGTTCTCATCGCTCCCCAGGGCTATCCGCCGATGCTCCAGGAACTGGACGCCTGAGTGCCGGATTTCGAATACAGTGAACATGGGACTCTGTCCAAAATGAGCATTCACAAGCACACCGTCTTCCGTCGCAAATGCAACCTTCATCCTCCCCTCCCCCTCTCGGCAAGTAATACATTGCCCACCTTGTTCACCCATTCCATGGTTCCACGGTATCCGACGCTTACAGATGTGTGGGCGCCCAGCTCGTCATACACCGGCAAGCCTGCCGGCACGAATGAGGCGCCAGCCCGTGCCGCTCCCTTTCTTCCATGCGAATTGCTGATCCACAAATCAACGCCCTGCGCGCTCTCCTCTGCATCATCCAGATCACCGATCCAGACTTCCCGTTCTGTCTTTTGCAGTGCAGGCGTGCTGCAGGGTGTAATTAGCCGCTTCAGTTCCACTCCCATCTCCTCCAGCCAGGCTGCGGTCGACAGCATATGATCCGGTTCTAGCGCCACTACAGCCGAAGCCCCGGAATAATAGAAATGGGCATCCAGCATGCTGTCCAACAGATTTTCACGCTGCCAGCGGAAGCGAACAGGGGCTGGCTCGCGGCTGATTTTCTGCAGAAAATGTATGAACGCATCGCTCGCGGCCAAGCCAGACAGACCCGTGAACAAGTGGTAGGGAATGCCTGCGGCATGAGTCAGCCTGCGCGCCGGACGCTCCATGCTCGCGCCAATGGCAATGGTGCAGGAAGACTCCAGCATCTGGCAGGCTGAATCCAGCGGAGTCCCCCCTCTCGTCAAAGGGGAAAAACCTGTCAGCAGATGACCGGACAAGGAAGTGGAGATATCGGGGAGTGTAATAACCTCCAGGCCGAAGGAAGCAATAATATCCTTGATTTCCATGACATCTCCGGCAGTCAGATAAGAAGCCGGCAGCAGATTGACCTGCGTCCGGCGCTGTTTTTTGGGGGACTTGCCTCCGGCTAACCCGAGTACGGCATCCATTAGCGACTCTACTGTACTGCTGTAGCCCGTCTCCAGAGAACCGTGAAAATCAGGCAGCGATACAGAAAACAGCAGACTGTCCTTCAATGCCCATTCTCGCTTGAACGCCTTTACCCTAGACTGAAAATCAACGCCTGCCACCTCAGTGAGGGCCGTGCTGATAACGCCGATGACATCTGGATGGTGTTTGGACCAGATATGATCCAGCGCCTCCTCCAGATTCCGGTCTGCATCAAATATAACGTCCATCTCTTGCAGCGCAGAGGTCTGAACGGCAATCGGCTCTCGAAAATGGCGAGTCAGCAGCGCCTTGGAGAAGGCCGAGCAGCCCTGAGCGCCGTGCAGCAAAGGCATTGAGCGATACATCCCCTGCAGAGCCAGCACGCCACCCAAAGGCTGTCCTACCTTGAGCGGGTTGACACTGACAGGCTTCGTGGCGGATTTAATCGGCAAATTCCGTCTCCTCCTCCCATGGAGCCAATTTGGCGGTCAGTTCCCATACCGGATGCTGTAGCGTATGCACAAGCTGTTTCGCCAGAGATAACAGCCCGTCATAGCCCGCATAGGCTTTGTGCCGTTCTTGATTGATGTCCACAAAAGGAATTTGTTCCTTCAGCGCCATATACATGTTCCGGCCCCCGGCAATGACCATGTCTGCCTTGCGGCTCCGTACGGTCTTGAGAATCTGCCGGGCGCCGCCTTCCGGGATGTATTCCGCATCATCTCCGATACGGTCAGCAATCCGGGATACATCCTCGGCAGTGCTTTTGTTCGTGCCTACACCAACCACCTTAATGCCCAGCTCCTGCAAAGCCGTAATGACAGACCAGCTCTTTACACCCCCGGTATAGAGCACTGCCCGCTTTCCTTTCAGTTGCTTGCGGTAGGGCTCCAGCTCCAGCGATAGCCTCATTTCCTCCCGTGCGGTCAGCTTATCCACCCGTCGCTCCACATCACGATCTCCGGTCAGGTAAGCCATCTGTCGCAAGGAATAACTCGTCTCCTTTGCTCCATAAAATGAACCTTCAAAATAAGGAATGCCGTATTTACGCTCCATTTGGACTGCCAGACCCAGCAAAGCACGGCTGCATACGACCATATTGGCCTTGGCACGATGCGCCCATCCCACCTCACGGAACCGACCGTCTCCGGTAATTCGGGACAGGATACTCATTCCCGCCTGCTGCATCAGCCGCTCGATATGCCACATCTCGCCGGCAATATTGTATTCCCCAATGAGATTGATATCATGGGAGGTTGTCTGTTCCGGCTCGGTGCTGCCGATAATATGCTGGAACAGCACGTCTCCGGCCAGCCGGGTCCCGAGATTCTTGCTGCCCACAAATCCCGGGCTGTTCACCGGAATGATCGGCGTTCCCAGCTGCTCTGATTCAGCCTTGCAAACTCCCTCGATATCTTCACCCGTGAGGGCTGTGACGCATGTGGTATAGACGAATACAGCGGGAGGAGCAAAGCGGCTGACAATGTAGCGGATCGATTCATGCAGCTTTTGTTCACTACCAAAAATGATGTCCTGTTCTCCAAGATCAGTAGTGAAGCCATACGCCGACAGCTCCGGGCCGCTGGACAGGCTACCTCTGCTCTCCCAGCTATTGCCGAGACACGCAATCGGCCCGTGCACCAGATGAGCCGCATCTGCAATGGGGATCAGTGTAATCTGGGCCCCGTCAAAGGAGCAGCCACCCGAAGCCTCCCCCGGCACTGGCCGGGGACAGGGCGTGCTTTTGGGAATTTTGTTGCCGCAGGATACCTCCAGCCTTCCGTTAGACACAGCAGGCTCCATCCGAACCCCCCCTTATTTCAGATAGAATCCATTGAAATCACAAGCCAAGTTGTCAACTTCCATCTACGCGATACAGCAATTAGCGCACTAGATCAAAGCTATGATCTGGAGCCTGCTCCTCCATAACATCCAGTATGGTATTCACGAATTGGGTAAGCAGATTCAGTGCACCCTGGTAGCCGATAATCGGATAACGATGCAGATGATGCCTGTCGAAGATCGGAAAGCCCACACGGAGCAATGGAATTTTCGCTTCTTTCGCCGCGAACTTCAGGTGGGAGCTACCAATAGCCAGGTCTACTGGGTCCTGGAACAGCAGCGAACGCATATGCCACAAATCCTGACCGGAATGAACCGTGGCTTCTGCACCGTAAGGGCTGGACTTCAGCAGAAGCTCTGCTTCCTTCTCAAATTTCCGGTCCCCATTGGAGCAAACAATATGCACCGGCTCCATTCCCAGCTCCAGACAAAAGCCAATCAGGCCGATGAGCATATCCGGGTCTCCCGCCATAGCCACTCGTTTGCCGTGCAGATAAGCATGCGAATCCATCATGGCATCCACAATTCGGGCGCGCTCCTGCTTCAATGCCTCGGGAATTTCTCTTCCAGACAGGCGGCTAATCTCCTCAAGCAACCGATCTGTAGCCCGGATGCCCAGAGGTGTGGAGATGGAGGACACCTGCTGCCCCCAGGTTTGCTTCATATAACCTAATGTTTTACGAAGAGAGTACTGCTGGATCGCCAACGTGCCTGCAGCATCTGCGGCCTTGGGCACATCCTCAAGCGGCGTTCCCCCGTAATAGTAGCTGTACTCTCCAGTAGCCCCTGAATCAAAATTACTGCTGTGGTCACCCAGAATGGTATACGTAGCGCCGAACATCCCCAGCAAGCGCCGCATTTCCGCAAAATTGCCTGTATACCCGTCAAACCCGAGCAGTACATTCAGCTTCAATTCATGACCAGGCTGCGGCGTCTGGCCTGACTTGTTATACAGCGTCTCCAGCACAGAGCGCAGCATCGCGTCATAGCCTGTAATATGTGAACCGGAGAAGCTGGGGGTATTGGCAAAAGGAACCGGCATATCCTCGGGAAGGGCTCCCTCCTGACGGGCATTGGCCAGGAAGGCAGACAGATCATCCCCGATCACCTCTGCCATACAGGTCGTGCATACCGCAATCATCTCCGGCTGATACAAGGCAATGCAGTTCTCTATACCGTCAATGAGGTTGCGCATGCCGCCGAATACGGCGGCATCCTCGGTCATCGAGGTGGAGACGGCAGGAACAGGCTCTTTGAAATGGCGGGCAAGATGGCTGCGGAAATAAGCCGTACAGCCCTGTGAGCCATGAATGAACGGGAGCGTTTTTTCGAAGCCCAGCGCAGCCATGACCGCTCCCAGCGGCTGACAAGCCTTGGCCGGGTTCACAACTACGGCTGTACGAGCGAAATTCTTATCCTTGTATTCCTTGGTCTTGGTATACTCCAGGGTGGCGGTAACCTCCTCTGGCGAGCAAGGGGCCTCAAAGGCCCGTTTCTCCTCACGCTGGCGCACATATTTATCCTGCCGAAACAACTGATTGTGATCGACAATGTTCAGACGCTCGCTCATACCGACACCTCCGCAATCTGCCGTGATGGCAGCAGGCTCCATACTGGACTGTTTATGGTCATATCCATATCACGCGCAAAAATCTTGAAGCCGTCAAAACCATGATAAGGCCCGCTGTAATCCCACGAGTGCATTTGACGGAAGGGAATGCCCATTTTGTGATACACGTATTTCTCCTTGACTCCGGCGCCCATTAAGTCAATATTCAGCCGCTGGGCCAATTCTTCCAGTTCATATGCCGTTGGATCATCGTACAAAACAGTGCCTTCCTTTACATCGGGAAACGTCTTTTCGTAATCATCCTTATGGGCAAATTCATAGCCTGTAGCCACAATTTCCATACCCAGATCCTCATAGGCACCAATGGTATGCCTTGCCCGCAGTCCGCCAATCAGAAGCATCACCTTTTTGCCTTCCAGACGTGGGCGGTATTTACGGATAACCGCCTCCATCTGCGGCATATATTGGGCGATAACCTGCTCACATTTTTCCTGAATCGTCTCGTCAAAGCGGGCAGCAATCGCTCTGAGGCTCTCCATTGTCTTGGTCGGGCCAAAGAAGTTATATTCCATCCAGGGAATTCCGTATTCCTGCTCCATCGTTGTGCACATATAATTCATGGAACGATGACAATGGATCAGATTGAGCTTGGATTTATGGGCAATTCCCAGCTCATTGATCGTACCGTCACCCGACCACTGCGCTATGACCCGCAGTCCCATTTCCTCCAGCAAAATGCGCGAGGCCCAGGCATCACCGCCGATATTGTAGTCCCCAATAATGGAGACATCATAAGGCCCGCACTCCTTTAGCTCCCGGCGCCCCATCAGAAAATCGCGGATAGCATCATTAGCAATGTGATGCCCCAGAGACTGACTCACTCCGCGAAAACCCTCACAGCGTACAGGAATGACCGGAATGCCCAGCTCCTCTGTCATCTTTTTGGCCACAGCCCCGATATCATCACCAATCAGTCCGACCGGACATTCAGATTGTACGGAGATGCCTTTGGCCAGCGGGAACATCTCCTTAATTTCCCTGCAGATCACCTCCAGCTTCTTATCTCCGCCGAACACGATATCCTTTTCCTGAAAATTGCTGGTAATCTGCATGGCGGTAAAATTATCGATGCCCAATACCCCATTCGCATAATTGCGTCGGGTACCCCAACTGTATTGTCCGCAGCCGATGGGACCATGGCTAATGTGCACCATGTCTTTAATCGGGCCCCATACCACACCCTTGGAGCCTGCATAAGCACAGCCCCTTGCTGTCATAACGCCGGGCCGTGATTTCATGTTGGACTTAATGGAACAGGTTCCGCAGTTCACAAGTTCCTCATCCGCGATCTCAAAATGCTTGGTCCGGTCCTTCTTGGCCTTCTTGGGATATACCTCCAGTATCTCCTCTACGATCTGCTTTCCCTTATCCACAATACTGCTCATTTGGCCTATTCCTCCCTCCTGCGAGCTGTGCATTCAGCTCCCCCCACCATCACACGATGATTCCGTCATTAAGCCTTCTGGCTACAGCCTACTGCCCAGACGCCTCAGCTTTGTTAATTGCGGTTTCTTCATCCTCAATAATGCCGAATTCCATCAATAGCTCCTCTAGCTCTTCCATGGAAATAGGAGTAGGAACCGTCAGCATATCGTTATTCAAAATCTTACCTGCCAGCTCTTCATACTCCGCAGCCTGCTTATGTTCCGGGTTATATTGGGTAACAGTCATACGGCGCAGCTCAGCGTGCTGCACAACATTGTCACGCGGCAAAAAGTGGATCATCTGCGTGTTCAGTCTTCTTGCAAGCTCTGTAATCAATTCCGCTTCCAGGTCCGTATTCCGGCTGTTGCAGATTAAGCCGCCCAAACGCACCCCGCCGCTGTTGGCATACTTCAATATTCCGCGCGCAATATTGTTGGCAGCGTACATAGCCATCATCTCGCCTGAGCATACAATGTAGATTTCCTGCGCCTTCTTCTCCCGGATCGGCATGGCGAAGCCCCCGCACACGACGTCCCCTAGTACATCGTAGGAAACAAAATCCAGCCCTTCGTAGGCCCCCTCTTCCTCCAGAAAATTAATGGCTGTGATGATGCCGCGTCCTGCACAGCCGACACCAGGCTCTGGCCCGCCGCATTCCACGTTCAGAATGTCACCGAAGCCCTTCTGGACAACATCCTCCAGCTCCAAATCCTCTACCGTGCCCCTTTCAGCAGCCAGATGTAGCACGGTCTGTTGGGCCTTCGTATTCAGAATAAGACGGGTGGAGTCTGCCTTGGGATCACAGCCTACGATCATAATTTTTTGTTTGAATTTGGTCGCGAGCTGGGCCAGTGTATTCTGCGAGGTTGTCGATTTGCCGATACCGCCTTTACCGTAAAACGCAATTTGTCTCATATTTTCTCAGCCTCCAAAATGTTCAATGGGTAAATCCGAATGATTGCCCTTAACTCCCTTATTGCGCTTACTTCCCTTATTGCTCTGCACAGGATACATATAACGCAGAAATTTTACATACTCCAGAACGGATTCCTCAATATCCTCGCCGCATACAATAGGTAGCACGCCAGCTTCCTGCAATGCCTCTTTGGGGGCTTCGCCTATGCCGGACGACAGCAGCAATGCACAGTCATGCACCATGGAAAGGATCTCCTTCATCGTCTCGACCTTGTCTCCATTGCAATCGGCTTTCCCATGGCAGTAGGATTGCACCTTACGAATGCCTATGAAATTTACAATAGTCCCGTCGCTTTCATAGATCATGAATTCCTTGGCACGACCGAAATGCTGATTCACCTTCCCTCCGCCACGACTGGCCACAGCGATTAGGACTGGCTTTGAGGTAAAGCTTGCTTCAGGCTTATCCTCCGATAACGGGCAGCTACATCCAAACCCGGTTGACGGTTGTTTGTGGTGCGATTGTCCCTCCTTGCGTTCCATTCTCACTCTCACCTTCTCATCCAGTTCTTTCTGAAATTGTGCCCTTGCCTCTTCATCCATGGGAGGAGCAGCCGCAATGTTCTCCCATGTAAAATCCTGATTGCGATCCTCGCCCAGCAGTCCAATCGCATCCGCCCTGCACTGACGGCAATGGCGCATAATGACAGCTCCCGCCTCAGCACATTGCTCCTGCAGCTGCCGGACCAGACGGGGACGGGGGGCCCGCATCCCTTCCTGCTCATACCGACTGCCGGGTGCGATGATGAGCGGCATAATGTTGTGCAGTACCGCGCCGTGCTCCTTGACCACCCTGGCTACCTCTGGCAGATGGGCATCATTGACTTCTGGAATCAGCACCGAGTTCACCTTGCACAATACGCCTCTCGAAGCCAGCATCTTCAAGCCTGCCAGCTGGCGATCAATCAACAGCCGCGCGGCCTCCTCTCCTGCATAGCGTTTTCCTTCATCGTAGACCCATCCATAAATGCGGCTCCCCACCACTGGATCTACAGCATTGATCGTGATCGTGACATGCGAAATACCCAACTCTACAATCCTGTCGATATGCCTGATCAAGGTAAGGCCATTCGTGCTGAGACAGAATATGACATCCTTAACTGTCTCACGGACCCGGCGGAAGGTATCGAAGGTTGCCTCCGCATTGGCCAGCGGATCTCCAGGTCCCGCAATGCCGACAACGGACAGTTGCATCAGCTGTGCCGCTACGCCATAGGTCTTGCTCGCCGCCTGCTCCGGCGTGAGCAGTTCACTAACAACGCCGGGACGGCTTTCATTGACGCAATCGAATTTGCGGTTGCAATAATGGCACTGAATATTGCATGCCGGGGCTACTGGAAGATGAATGCGCGCAAAATAGCGATGTGCCTCTTCGTTATAACAGGGATGTCGTCTGAGGGTGTCCAATGCTAAGGGGGTTTCCGAGAGATCAGCTAAAGAGTCCATTCATTCCCTCCTCTCTACGTTATATTCCCTTACACAATTCTCTGTTTTTGTCTGGAATATAATTACATCTTAGAGACAGGGACAAATACAGTCAATTCGCTTCTCCATGAAATCCCTGATATTTATCCTCATTTCACATATGTGTCAAATTTTACGTCAAGTAATATATCATACCCTTTACATGTGCGCGGTTACATTTCATATTCTCAATAACATCAAGACGTAAAAAAAGAGAGTCCGTAAATACGGCTCTCCTTTTGAGACAAGAAATTTCATTATATATTTTGGGAAATAGTCTCTGCTTATCTTTCTTTCACATCTATTTCCGTCCCATCGACTTTCGTTCCATCGACTTCTTTTTCATCTACCTCTGCTGCCTTTGCCTCATCCACCTCTGCTGCCTCTACTTCATCCGCTTCGTCACTGCTCTCTTCCTCCATCAAGGCTTTTGGCGTGTAAAGCTTGGGAATCGGCACATTCGCCCAATCCATATCGGACGCAAAGTAAAAGCTCGTATAGGAAGGTTGATTATACCCGGTATTTTGACGTGCCACATCCGCGCGATACTGCGGATCATGCATCAACGTGTACAATTTATGCGTCGTAGGTTCTGTGCTCAGATAGATACGGATTGCTGAGCTATCCGCTGTACGGACGAGCATTTCCTCGCGCCAATCTCCGAAAATGTCGGCTACCAGCGATGGCGTTCCTTTCGTATAGTTGTTCGTTTTGGTTCCAGTGGCGGTCAACAATGTACCTCGTTTCCAATCCTCAATGGTTGGGGTTACATCAATTGCGCCGTTTACGATTTGTGTGGTCATATCAGCTGCCCATTTGATACTTATATTGGTACCCGGCATCTTTGTATCCAGCTGTTTACCCGCTGCGGTCCACAGGCCTATGGCCCAGGTCTCCAGACCTCGCTGATCCGGGTCGATGTCACCGACCATTCCCCGACCTGTATCCTTGCCGGAATATGCGCCGTAAATGATTTCACCTGTTTTGGCATCCCGCAAAGAATAGCCATATGGAGCGTAAGTGCCGCCTTCATGTACCATAAAGATTTCTTTGCCGGGGCGATCCGGGTCAATATCGGTGACATGCAGCGCATCGCCATGTCCCAATCTGGCGGTTTGACCCGGAGTTGCGCTTTCAGGAGGCATGACATCAAATGAGCTGTACAACAGGCTGCCATCATGGTCAATCGTGGCGGAACCGTATACGATTTCGTCCTTGCCGTCACCGTCCACATCCACCACGCTCAAAGAATGCGCTCCTTGTGTGGTCAAGGTGCCAAATTTCGGGTCCGTTCCATCACGCCCATGCGGACTATCGTTAAATGGATTGGTCATTGGTGCCCAGCCACTGTCTACCATCCAATGTTTTTGGAGATGGCGACCATCCCATGTGTAGGTAGCCAAGGTGGAACGCGTATAATAGCCGCGTGCAAATACAGCGTACGGCTTGCGCCCATCCAGGTAAGCTACGCCTGCTAGGAAGCGATCCACGCGGTTGGCAGGTTCAATCCGGGCCATAGCATAGTCACCCCACATGAGGCCATCGTCATGACGCTCCGGCTCATAGCGGATGGTATCCAGCTCAGCTCCCGTTTTCCCCTTGAAAATCGTCAAATACTCCGGTCCATCGACAATGAAGCCCTCGAACTCTCTCAGCTTGTTTTTGTCGCTCCGTGATGGTGCATATACATCCATAAAGTAGTCTGTCAGGCTTTCCGCATCCTTTCGGGATAACGGATAACTGTACTTCGGAGCAATGCCAAAGCATTCCTCCAGCGTAGCAGGCCATTGTCCCTTGACCACTTCTTCATGCTTCGTCCAGTTCATGAACATGTTCACCACATGCTCATAATAATCCGAGCGACTCAAACGGTAATCGTCCTCATGTGTAATCCCTGCTTTGCGATCCTCACGTGGCATAGTAATATACTTTTCTTTTTTCGGCTTGCCCTTCTTATCAAAAGAAATCGTTTTGGTCCCTGGAGCCGTTTTGAACATCAGCTCGGCTTTACCATCGCCGTCAAAATCGTACACCATCATCTGGGTATAATGTGCACCTGATCGAATATTCACGCCCAAGTCGATCCGATACAACAGCTTGCCTTCGGCCGTATACGCATCGACATACGTATTTCCGGTATACCCCTTCTGAGATACATCCTTGGAGTTCGACGGGTCCCATTTTACAAAAAATTCATATTGCCCGTCTCCATCCACATCCCCCACACTCATATCGTTGGCCGAATAAGTATAGGATTCACCTGCGGGTGTTACGCCATCGGCAGGCTTTTGGAGAGGAAGTTCATAGTAACCCTGCTGCCATGGCTTCACTTTGGCGCTACGATCCTTTTCTTTGCCTTTTACGACTGAAGCTACTCTGTACACCGTATTTCCGGTTCCTTCCTTATCCACATAGTTGGTGCTGTCGGTCACCGTCGCGATCTTTTTACCGTCACGGTATACGTTAAAGTCCGCTCCTGTCAGCCCCGTTGAACCGTAACCGTTCACTTCTTGAGCCAATAACCGCCAGCTTAAAAATACCCCCTCCTGCGTCACCGCAGCTACCAGTCCGCGATCCAGCTTTTCCAGCTGAATGCTGCCGCTACGGTTCTGTTCTACTGCGATTACTGATTCCGCCTGCAGTGTGGGTTCGGATAAGTCTTCCGCAGCCACTCCTCCAGTCGTCCCCGTCATCGCCAGCATCGCTGCCAACGCGGCGGTCAAGCTTCCCTTTCGCCACACGCCTTTCCCTCGAGCCATTCAGGTCGTCCTCCTCAATTGTATTGTGATGACAAGCTAATACCTGAAATGATTGCGCTTACATAAATTAAATTTCCTTACTATTATAGTTTTGCCGTTCCCCCAAACGCGTTTAAATATCCGAGGATTTATCTACACAAATCCGTGTTGTTTACTCATTCCAAATAAAACATCTCTCACCAAGCCTGTATGAAAACGGCATGTTAAGGGCTGAACACCGCCAAACTCCCCATGAAGGCAGAGGACTGCAAAAACACAAAAGGAAATATAAAAAAACGGACAGTGGATTGTTCACATTGTCCGTTTTCGTACTTTTCGCGCTAGCTATGGATCGTCTTGATTACTACAAGCTAGTGAGGGACAAATGAACTGAAATCGTCCCTGCTCGACTGATTCGCATGATAAAATACTACATCCCCGTCCTGTAAATGAAAGGTATGCCCGTACGGGTCTTTTATCTCTCGGCGGTAACCCTCCAGTTGCCACTGGTTCAATAGCGGGCCATTTATATACTGTAAATGCGGATGCTCGGTGTCACCCTGACGCAGTGACTCCAAATTAAAGCGAACGACGATAAAGCCTGTTTTCTTGAATATATCCGTATGCTCGTTTAGCTCCTGACGGCGACTGACCTCGCGCAAATCCGTACCTTTGGTAACTGTGTACACATCAGCAGGCAGGCTATATTCACCATACCAGCGCTGAATTGACGCATTAGCGCGGTCCACGTTGACCCCATCTGGCAGGTCTGTCTTTGGACCAATCAAGGTACGCACAGCCGCAGGCAGCACCAGCCAGTCGTAGCGTCCAATCCAGGTCTTGCTGCGTGCAACACGGTGGGCATACAGAGAAACATAGCGTTCCAGTGTCAACTGGCTTTGCTGTGCTTCACTCAGCTCATGCTTGTATTGGTAGGCTGCCGTGTCCTGCATTTCCTCCATCGGCACATTGCGTAGCCGTTCATTCAAAATAACATATCGCTTTTCCCGGTCCTCCGCCGATCCCAAACGGATAAATTTTCGACTGCCGGAATGTGTATACAGATCCACCTCTTCCCGCTGTCGCCCATCTTTGCTCACCCAATAGAACGATGGCGTGATGCGAATACCGTCCTTGGCGCTAAACATATTCCCTTTGGTTTTGAGGTCAAACTTGAAATGATAGCCTGTCTTGACCGCCACATTTGCATAACCTTCATATGGGTGACTACCGGGGCGAACGGGCAAGGTGAATGGCTCCGGGTTCCCTCTAGGCAACCCGTCAATATTGCCAAGCCCCGTCCAATAGGACAGGCCGCTATGCATTGGGCTTCCTTTTCGCTGCCGAAATACCCGCTCCCAATGGTAATCAGCAATATCCGTGATATGAAAATCATACATCCGTCCGATGACCTCAATATTCACCACATCATTGGCTACATGATGGGCGATATCCGTGTTGGCATGGCGCTGTTCGGTGAATCCGTCCGGTGCATTTTCGGCAATGGTACGGAACTCTACTGTATAGTTGCCTTCATCCACCCATACGGGCAAATAAAAGTCTGTGTCGAGCTGCAGCACCGGAATGTCGATCCAGGTACCTCGTGGATAAAATAGTGTCTTTCCTTTGTCGTACACATCGAACGGAAATCGCACCTGCTTGGTTCGTACATATTTGGCATACTCCCGATCACCATAGCCAGGAATGTTCAAATGCGGACCTGCTGTCGAGATCGTCACCCGGAAAGGGCGCTCCAAAATAAGCGCGGATCGTCCCTTCGTAGGTTGGGTTTTCTGATTATGAGCAGCATCGTCCGACACACTAGACAGATTCACTACGGGAGTGTGGACAGTCACTGTATTGATTCCCTGTATCGGGAACGTTTTATCCGCACCTCCATTGATATTTCCCTTGAGAATAGCGTAAGTGATTTCACCGCTGCTGGGCGTATTGGACTTATTTATCTTATGCTTATCAATCACATGATTCGGACTGTACAGCACATCCGGCCCAATCGCTCCGGAAGAGGGTATAACGCCTGGCTTAGGGCCATTCACCTTGACGCGCTCCGGATTCATAATGATTTTATTTTCAAAGGTCAGAGTATCGTTCTCCACTTCGATTTCCTTTACGGCCCCTTCTGCCTTGGATTTCAGTGCACTGCGGTCATCAGGCACACTTGGCTTGCTGCTGCCACCGTTTTTGCTACGGCTGCCGCCATCCACTGTCCCGGGTGCAGGGGGCGGATAAAAATTGCCCTGAGTCGCTGCAACATAGGAAGGGGGTGTATAGGATTGCGGACGCAGGGTGATTGTTTCATTAGGTAACGCATAATTTCGGAGCGTAGCCTCCTTGATGCCATACACCTCCAAATTGTCTATCGCCCAATATGAATACGGACGAACGATTTGGTAAGTGTAGGTTCGCTTCACCGTCTCATTCCGCCGAGATTTTTTCTTAGGCCGCCAGGTCAATCGATATTCTCGTTTTACGTTAACCGTATATGTACACTGGCCTGTCATGTTCACAAACTTATGTTGAAAAAGGTATCTCTTCGCTTGCACATGACCGTATAGGCTTTCAGATGTAGGAATACCTTTGGATACGTCAAATTGTTCGCTACCACGCTGATCTGCTTTGATAACGGCAGATACTGTCGGGTCCAGTTCAGTAGTTTCCAAGCGCAGACCTGGAACGGGGCGGGAGCAGACAACACCTTTTGTTGGCTGTTCATTATCTTGGCAATCTGAGGGTGCTCCCTCTTGGCTTTCTCCAGGCTTCGGACAGCCCTGAGTTTCTTTGTAATACAAATAAGCGGTAAACTGCTCAAAAGAACCGTCATAGGTAAACCCAGGTACAATTCCTGGCAATATATCTCCGCTTGGCGGTTTACCTGTCGTGCTTTTCTTATAACCCACATACTCATATTTCGGGTTGGTTGGCGGGGTAAAATCATACAGTTGATCAGCTTTCAGTTCATCTTCTATTGGTGTAAATACGTTGTTAAGAGATTTTCCATCAGTGGTAAAATGCTTGACGATTAGACCACTCTCCAGTTCAATTTTGAACAGGATGGGCTGGTAGATTCGATACGCTTCAACTTCTTTGGCACAAGTAGGACATAACTCATCTTTTATATTCTCAGGCCTATCAGCATTCAACATCATGTTAACAGTGATTGGAATGACCGTAGTATCAGAACCAATACCTTGATTTTGAAACGGTCGGATATCTGAATTGAGAGTGCCTTGACTAATATGTGCAAAATAACGGGAGTATTTATCTGGCCTAGATTTCTCAAAATATTCGATATAATCCCCGTTTTGCCCATTTTTTATAGGATCGTATAAAAAAGCTTCGACTTTTTTTATTTTTCTACCTGGGAACTGGAACTTATATGTGAAATTAGCTTCCCCATGCAGTCCCTTGTTCGGCTCTTTCTTTTGAGTTACCCAGTCACCATTAGTGCTTCGCCACATGTCAAAGTACATCATGCCAACAAAGTAACGGTCATTCTTAACTGCAAAATAGGACAGCGGCGTAATTTCCGTTTCGGCTACCGCCTTGTTTGTGGGAAAAGAAAAAGGTGGGAGCTGCAAAAGTAGCAGTACCCCCACCAGCAATACGGCCAGAATGCGTTGTGTCTTCCTCATGTATTTAATTACCCTTCCACGGATTGACCATTATCGGAATATAGTTATCCGCAGCGTAAGCAAATCCAATGTATTGGATATCTTGAAGTTTCAAGGATCTGTAATTCTTCACACCTTGAAACGTCTCATCTGACGTAGAATAAATCGGGTAATACAGCATTTTCGTTCCGTCTCCATTATCTGTCGCCAATTGACTGACTTCATTACGAAAGCGGGTGTTGTTAAACTTTGTGATGTAGAATATATCACCTACTGTTGATTTAGTTTTAGCTCTTACCTTTAGATAAGGCGTACCTTTTGCGTTGGTGTACGGTTCGATTGAATATATGTCCTCAAGAAGCTTAACTGGTAGGTCTGAATGTTTAAAAATCATTACCTTATCGTAAGCTCCACCATAAGGTTTTTTGAGGATGTAGGGATTAGATGCAATCGCCTTCTTATAAGGCTCAATACTTACCGCCTTATGCCCCGTATCCTCCAGCGCAGCAATTTCCTTCTTCCCAATCCAGACCCAGCGGCTGACCTTATCCCACTCTACCGTTTGCCCCAGACCCTCACTTACCAACCGCAGCGGCACAAAAGTACGGTTTTGCTTTAAAATAATCTTTGTCTCATACGTTTTGGTCTGCCCATCCACGGTAGCGGTATTTTGACCCACTGTCATGTTAACGGCATGTGCATCATTTTTAATCGACACAGCCAATTGACCGCCTGTTTTCTCCCAGCCCACCTTGGCCCCCAAGGCTTCAGATACAAAACGAATCGGAACCATCACATAATCGTTACTATCCTGAAAAGGTTTGGCATCTGGAAACTGTATTTTTTTCGCGTTTAACAAAACTTCAATGGGTTTGGTGCTGCTTGCAGCCTCCGTCGTTGGAATCGTACTTGTCGCCCCCCATAGCAACGTGACTGCGGTCAAACTCAACATCCATTTTTTCATACTCATCTCTCTATCCCCTTTGTCAGCTTAAACTTTAAACTATGTATATCATCTCTAATCTCATAAATTTATCGCATCCCCACTTTCGGAAAATACTGGATACAACTTATATATTATAGGGTTTCCCTATTACAAAATCTATAAGAAAAACTTCTAATACAAAGCATTCCAAACAAATAGACTCTATTGAGCACCCCCTCCCCCCTAAATCATAGAACTGACTCTTTAAAAAAGTTATATTTCCGCAAAATATCAACAAAAAAGGGCTGCCTCTCCCCTATGAAGGAAGAAACAGCCCGTGTGCTTCACGCGCAACAAAACTATGAATATATCAGATCATACCACCATATGGATTATTCCAGCATCATCCAATATTTCTTACATCATAAATCATACCGGACTAAAAATCAAACGTTACTTTTCTCTCACGAAACATTTCAAAGATCATTCATGTATACCTGAACTTCCAGCTTGATAGAGTTGCTCATACACGTCCTTGTTGACCATCCTCAGCCCAAACAATCTGCGAATACGCTGTCCCGGCTTGGCCTTGAAGGTCACTGTCGCTTGATCCTTCCCCTTCAGATATGCAGCCGGAATAGCGACATTAATATTGTAAAACTTATCGGCCTCATCAAAACCTTCACTAAAATGCTCAAGCAGATGACCGTTAATCAAAATATCAAAACCGCAGTTAGGCATTTCCAGCGTAGCTGTGTAGGTAATGACCAACAGCATCGGAGCAGATGGATCTGTATTTAAATCAAAAGAAAACCAGCCATCAATTCCCGCATTCCGGTAAGGTCGGTTATTCACATATCCGGTGCGAGTCGAAGCATCTCCCTGGAAGTTATGATCCCGCTCTGGCTGCATTTCTCCGGGTTGAGCAAAATCAATCGTGCACTGCTCCAGAATCGCCAGCTTTTCGCGTGCCGCTGTGTATTCCTGTTCCGCCTCCTGCCAAGCTTCCTTCGTAAAAATGTCCCAGTATACGGAATACGTACGGTCATGCATTTTATACAGAGGAGACAATTCCACATCCCGGGGATGCCCTGCATTCAAGGTACAAAACGTATTCGTCTTGCCTTCCACGGGCTGTATCCAGGCATCTAGCTCCTCCGTTAGAGGAATGAATACGGGTGTGTACAGGAAATCCTTGGCTTTAGGATCTTCTAAGGGTCCTAAGTCGCCTGCCAGCACCAGCGGTCCATACATGACAGCCGCCCGACCCGGGTTATCCGGCATCTGCTCCAGCCTCAGCGACATCGGAATCGTCACCTCTACAGCATCACCGTCAATCCATGTTCTGGCGATAGAGACAAAGCTGCCCGGTTCCGATACGACCGATTGTTCCTTGCCATTTACACGAATGATAATTCCTTGTTCAGCCCAATATGGATAGCGGATGAGTAGCGTAAATGGAGCTGGTTGATCGCATTGAATCTCCAGCGTCGTATGATCCGTATCTGGATAGGAAGTGTTTTGTTTTAGCGTAACGCCTCTGTCCTTCCATTCCAGCGTGGAGGCAATGAACTGATTGACATACAGCTTATCGTGATCGTGAAAATAAATACCGCTGCCGTAGCTCGCATGGTTTTCCATCCCTGTGCCGACACAGCACGTAAAATCATCAAATTTGCTTTCAAAATGCTTGTGCCCGCCCATCGCCAGCGACAGAAAATACGTTACGCCCCCGTGAACCGGGTCCTGCGAAGCCAAAATATGATTGAATAGACCTCGCTCATAAAAGTCCGCTTCCTTGGCGGAAGCATTCCATTGAAATAGATGATTGGTCAGCTTAAGCATGTTATAGGTGTTGCATGTCTCCGTCGTATGAGGCCCGATGCGATCATTCAAGCCATCTGGCGCTCCAAAATATTCTCCAAAGCTATTCCCCCCAATGACATACGAATGATGATCCACCACCCGCTCCCAAAAAAACTCCACCGTTGCCCGGCGTTTCGTATCATTGGTCAGCTCATATTCCTTGGCAAGCCCGATCAGCTTCGGAATCTGTGTATTGGCGTGAATGCCCTGCAAACAGTCTTCCTGCGAGCTAAGCGGGTCCAGCACCAGCTTGTGCCAGAAGCACTCAGCCAGCCACAAGTAGCGCTCTTCCCCGGTATCCGCATACAAATCGGCCAATACCTCATTCATGCCTCCATATTCGCAAAACATCATCTGCTGCATCTGCTCATCGCTCATCGGCTTCATAATTCCTTCGAGCCAGTCTGCCAGCTTACGCTCCACATCTAATGCCTTATCACAGCCTGTCAAATGGTACGCATCCCGCAGGCCAGCGAATAACTTGTGCAGTGTATACAAGGGGGCCCAGGCACCGTTCAGGTCAAAGCCCTTCGAGCGAATATTTCCAGCAGACACCTCTTCAAAAAGTTCCTTCCCCCCTGGAATACCGGATACATATCCGTCACCATGCGCCGCCTGACAAACGGCTAGTTCATCCGTAATGTAATGTGCAATTTCTTTAAAACGCTCATCGCCCGTTGAAGCATACATCATGGAGCAAGCGGACAAATAATGTCCCAGTGTATGACCGGAAATAGTCATCGCTTCCCAGCCTTCATATGGAGGCGCTTTGGGCGCAAGTCCGGCATATTCCTGAAAACGCGCCAGCAGGCGGTCTGGTTGAAGCTCCAACAGATAAGATCGGTTCAGCTCCATCGCTTGTTTGAAGGGACCTTCAGCCAATACCACCTCGTTCAGTGCGAACGGCCTTGCTTTCATATGGGCTTTTGTTTTAAGAGTCACTTTCCGTTCCTCCTTTAAGGCGAATTTGGGATAAAAAACGCATATCAGACACAACGAGCCGTTACGCGCCACTGCCAGAGGTTTGCCCCCACTGCTGGTACAGCTGCGTTCTCGCCTCTGTAATGCCGGGATGAAACTGAATCAGCGCATGCTTCCGTGCAAAATGGACCCCACGGATCGCCTCCTGCACCCGCTGTTCTCCGCCTGTTCCGCCGAGTCCAGCGGCATGGAGCATAGAAGCGGCGGCTAATCGACCCTGGGCCATCGCGACCAGCCCGCTTTCGATGCCGGTAATATTGCCGGCAACATACAACCCTTTGAGCGAGGTTTCCATTCGCTCACCATGCAGTGGAACATGCCCGCCTAGCTCAGGGCTGTACACGAATTTGCACCCGGCTACCGCCGCCAGCTCAGCGAGCGGGTACAAGCCGCCGCTCAGCGCCACGAAGTCGGCGGGTTCGACGCGCTCGCTGCCGGGAATAGGCGAGCCGTCCGGTTTAACGTGGACCAGGGTCACGGATTCGACCCGGTGCTGTCCGTTGACGGACAGCACCGCCGTCCGCAACCGGATCGGGATACCCCACAGACGGAAGCCTCTGTGGGGATAACAGCACGCAATGAGTTTCTCCATCCGCATCGCAGCTGCCAGCTTGCCGCCGACGCGCATCCAGGCGGCCGGGGCCAGCCCCGACAGCTGAAGCAGCAGCTTCGCGGAGGCTGTCGGATCTGCGGCTGCACCAGCCAACGGATTGGCGCACGGCAGTGTAATCGCCGCCACCTTCACTCCGGCAACGGACAGCTCGCGGGCAATCGCCATCGACAATACGTTCATGCCCACTATGATGCCGCGTTCTCCCGGCTTGACGTAATGAACATTGGTCATCACCTGCGCAGCCCCGATGGACATTACTCCTGGCAATGTCCAGCCATCCAGCGGAACGGGAATTTCGGCAGCTCCAGTTGCCAGCAATACGTAATCCGCAGTGAACAATCCACAGGAAGTGGAAATTTCCCACGTCGTTGTATATTCCATACCATGTACGGAAACGCCGCAGCGAATGTCCACCCTAAGTTCCCCGCAACGGGTAATCAACTCATCCGAAACGTGTTTTCCAACCCACCAGCCTTGACTGCCTTCCTCATGATATTGCCCGGGCATACGTCCACCCGGCTCTGTAAACTCATCCAGTACCGTGACTGGCAATCCTTGCTCAGCAGCCGATACCGCTGCGGACAATCCGGCGGGACCTGCACCAATGACGATGAGATGTGCCATTTCATTCATGTCACAATTCTCCCTGTGATTTCATTCGAAAGCTGCCGTCCGGTTTCCACCACCATACCTTCCTCCAGCTTGGTCAGGCAGGAACGGACGGTACCGAACGGATGAACCGTCAGGCGGCATTCGTTACAATGCCCAATGGCGCAATATACACCTCTGGCCGCACCGGATTCCTCATGCCTTCTCAGCAGACGGACGCCGCTGGCCAGCAGCGCTGCTGCCAATGGCTCTCCAGCCAATCCCTGCATGGGACGACCGTCAAAAATAAAAGATACCTGCCGCCGCTCCGGCTTTGGTCCCAAAATAGGATGATTTACAATACGCATATGGCTCATAAAGAATCTCCCTCTGCCAGCTGCCCAAACGTTACGGGACGCACCGGAGGCCTTTGGGATAACAGCTCCGCCTCCCGGCGGGCAGCAGGAACCTGATTGTAAAACCATGACTCCACCAACTGTCGGCATACCCTGCCCTGACATGCCCCCATCGTCACTCGTGTAGTCATTTTAAGCTGGCGCACGGTGTCCGCGCCCATGCGGCAGGCCTGCTCCATCTGTGCTATACTCACTTCTTCGCAGCGACATACGAGCAAATGACCTGATGCACTCCCAATCGTCTCACTTCGTCCCGTCGCCCGTTTACTCATAGCTAATCGCGCAGGTTTTAATCGCTGAATAAAAGTCCAGCGCCGTCTGGCCCTGCTCCCGAGTATGTGAGCTGGATTGCTTCAGACCGCCGAACGGAGCCTGGTATTCAACACCAGCCGTCTCCTGATTAACCCGGACCATACCAGCGTTCGCCTCATCCAGAAACCGATGAGCCAGCCGCAAATCGCGGGTGAATAGAGAGGCGCTTAACCCGTAAATAGAATCATTGCACAATCGAATCGCATCCTCGAAGTCGACTGCCTGCACCACACCCAGCATGGGTCCAAAAATCTCCTCCTGAATCAATGGATGGGACGAATCAAGTCCAGTCACCACCAGTGGGCGCACATAATACCCGTTCTCCGTCCCGGCGGTGGCTCCGCCTTCAGCCAAAATATCGGCTTCCCGGCGGGCGAGTGATACATAGGACATGACCTTCTCATACTGACCTGCGGATGCCACAGGTCCAAGATACGCACTGGGGTCAAGCGCCGGAGCGAGCTGAATTTTTTCCACCGCTTGGCGTAAGGCTTCCGTGAACGTCTCATAGACAGACTGTTCCACAATCACCCGACTGGTGGCCGTGCATTTTTGCCCGGCTGAACGGAAAGCTCCGCTGGCAATCATCGCCACCGCCTGTGCTACATCCGCGTCCTTCAGCACCACAGCGGCATTTTTACCGCCCATTTCGGTCTGGTACTTGATATTACGGCGTGCACATCGTCCCGCAATGCCCAAACCTGTAGCAGTAGAACCCGTGAAGCTGACCGCATCCAGTACCGGATGCTCCAGTAAGGCATCGCCGATGCGGTTACCTTGCCCAATGACTAAGTTCAGTACGCCGGGCGGAAGCTGCACCGCCTCGAATAGCTCGGCGACCCGTACTGCAGTTAATGAAGCATGTTCGGCAGGCTTCCAGATGACCGTGTTTCCGCACAAAAGTGCAGGGGCGATTTTCCATAGCGGAATAGCTACCGGAAAATTCCACGGCGTAATGACAGCCGTTACCCCCAGCGGAATGCGCTTCGTGTATTGGAGCACTCCCGGCTCATTCGAAGGAATGACTGTACCGATGGAACGTACGCCCTCTGCCGCATAGTACCGGAGCAGATGGACACCTCGCATGACCTCTCCGCTCATCTCGGTAATCGGCTTGCCCATCTCTCGGCTAGCCAGTTCAGCCAATTCAGGTAATGCTGCCTCTAGTAACCCGGCCGCTTTGAACAAATAAGCTCCCCGCGCTGCGGGACTTAGCGCGGCCCAGCCCGTCTGAGCCAGCCGTGCCGCATCCCCGGCCTGTGTAATATCGCCCGTCTCTGAAAAATGGACGACTCCCACCTCCTCCTTCAAGACCGAAGGATTGTGAACCACCATTTCCTCGCCGGAAGGGCTCAGCCACTCACCGCCGATCCAATTTCGGCTCTCCATCGTCTTCACCTCCATTCAGGATGATACTTCGCTTGGACGAACCGCCACCTCAAATGCTTCGCGAATGCGGTCATAATCCGCCTGCGGCAGCGCAAGTCTGGGCGGACGTGTCGGGCCGACCGGAAATCCAGCCAGCTCCATCATATATTTGATGGACTGTACCAATTGCGGGCTGGCATCATAGTGGAACAGCGGCAGCAGCCTGCGATACAACGCGGACGCTTCCGCCATATTTCCCGCCTGCGCAAGTCGGAACAGCTCTACCCCTTCCTTCGGCAGCGCATTCGGTACCCCCGAAATCCAGCCTGTCGCGCCGAATAATGCCCCCTCCATCGCCAGATTATCCACTCCGACCATGACCTCCAGCTCTGTCTGATCCAAAATAGCGTGAATACGCCGTACATCACCGGAAAATTCCTTGACTGCTACGATATTTTCAATTCGCGACAAGTCCGCAAGAATATCTGGAGTCAAGTCAACCTTGTAATCATGGGGGTTGTTATACGCAATGATCGGCAAGCCCACCTCCGACAATGCTTCATAGTGGGCCGTTACCTCGTGAGGCAGTGGATTGTAATTAATGGGCGGCAGTGCCATGACACCCGCTGCCCCGGCATCCTTCGCATGCTGAATCCAATGCACCGCCTGTTTGGTGGACGGAGCCGCCGAGCCGACAACAACCGGGACACGCCCTGCCGCAGCGTCAATTACGGTATGCACAACCTGCGACCGTTCCTCCGGGGACAAAGCCGCATATTCTCCCAGCGATCCCGTAGGAACCAGTCCGCTAATGCCGTTTGCAATCAGATGCTCGCATAGCTCGGTCAGACGCTTATGGTCTACCTCCAGCTCTGCCGTGAACGGTGTAACCAAGGCCACATATACACCTTCAAAACGTGCCATATGCTTACCCACCCTTTCCCTTCTTTATTTTCATATTCAGCATTCGGGAATGATGTAAAATGCTCACATCAGCAAAAAACCTTCTTTAAGCGGGTCCTCGGGGTCCAACACAAATTGATGATGTCCCGTCACCCAAGCCGAACCTGTAATTTGTGGAATGACTGCCGGATAAGGACCTATCTGCGTCTCGCCCACGATTTCAGCCCGAAACATGGAACCTGTGATGCTTTCATGTACAAACGGCTCATTGAAGCCCAGTTTTCCCTTGGCGTGCAGCACCGCTACTTTGGCCGAGGTTCCTGTACCACAAGGGGAACGATCGATCCCTCCCGGTGGGATGACGACGACATTGCGGCAATCGGCCTGTGGAGCCACAGGCTCCCCGTAAAATTCAATATGTGTCAATCCTTGAATAACCGGATTTTCAGGATGTACTACCTCAACAACAGCATTTACTGCCTCCCGAATCTGTACCGCTGTTCGTACAATTTCGGCCCCATTGCTCTGCTCCAGTGCAAGACCGATGGAAGCCGCCTCTACAATGCCGTAAAAGTTGCCTCCATACGCAATATCCAGCGTGACTTGCCCGATACCCTCTACCTGGACCTTCACCTCACGGCGGTACACAAAAGAAGGGATGTTCGTGAACGTCACTTGTCGCACCTTGCCCGCATCCACATCCAGCCGCACTTGAACCGGGCCTGCTGGAGTGTCCAGCAATATCGATTTTTTATCCGCAGCAATCAGCCCGCCTTCCATCAGTGCTGTACATACTCCAATCGTATCGTGACCGCACATCGGTAAGTAGCCGCCAGTCTCTATAAAGACCACACCCATATCTGCACCTGGATGACAAGGTTCTGTTAAAATGCAGCCAGACATCACCTCATGCCCTCGCGGCTCGAACATCAGCAAACGGCGAAAATCATCATGATGTGCCGCCATATAAGTCATTTTTTCCAGCATCGTATGACCTACCAGCTTAGGCGCGCCGTGAATGACCGTCCGCGTCGGATTGCCTCCGGTATGGGTATCAATGGTAGTAATTCTGCCCGGTACACTCATCCGGTTACCTCCCCGTGAACCTCGTGGCTGGTAAAAGCCTCGCCAAATCGGTCATATCGCAACGGCTCCACCGGAATGCAAGTGGATTCACCCCGTACCATTTCAGTCACCAGCTTGCCCGTCACCGCCGCAAGACTAATGCCATCCCCCTCATGACCAGAAGCGATATACAGCCCCGGTACTTCGTCCACTGCCGATACAATTGGCAAATGATCAGGTGTCCATGGACGCAAGCCGGTATACGCCCGCATCAGCGGTATATTGGCTAAAGCAGGGAAAAAGCGAATGGCTCTGCGGGCGATTAAGCGAATCACTTGCTGATCGACACGTGTGTCCATACCGACAAACTGACGGCTGCTGCCGATCAGAATATTTTGGGATGCGGTTGGCTCGAATACTAGCGCTACACCGTATTTTTCATAAAGCTCATCCACACTCCGCTGACCGCCAAACTTGCTCATCAGATAGCCGAACTCCATTACCTTGCGGTTCCCAATGGAAGGCATTCGGGCAGACACCAGTATATGTCCTTTGCGCGGCATGATCGGAAGGTCCAAACCGAGTGAATGACCGATGCTGTGTGTCCACACACCTGCCGCCAATACCACTGCACCTGCATGGATAGCGCCATTGGGCGTCTCTACCCCGCGGACGTTTCCCCCTTCGTCCTTAAGGACAGATTGTATCGGTGTGCGGGGCATTAGCCTCGCTCCCATAAGACGCGCGGCCCCGGCCAGCGCATACGTCATCAACACCGGATTCACAGTGGAATCTGTCGCACACTCCAGTCCGCCCGGCAAATCTTTGGCTAAATGCGGCCATTCCTCTCGCAAATCCTGCTGATCCAGCATGCGAAACGGAAGTCCTTCCTGCTGCTGACGGGATACCCATTGCTCAGCTGCTTGCATCTCCTGATCGTTTTCACAGACCAGAATACTGCCAGGCGCACGATACTCAAACTCATCCTCCAGTTCCCTAGCCAGCTCTGCCACCAGCTCCTGCGATACCATCGACATTCGACTGTCAAACCCGGGCTCTTTATCGATTGCCAATATATTTCCATCACAACGGGACGAAGTGCCTCCAGCAATCTCCCCTCGCTCAGCCAGCACGACCTTCAACCCGGTTTTAGCCGCATAATAAGCGATGGCTGTACCGATGATTCCACCGCCTACAATGACCAGATCCGCGGCATCATGTTTCATTCGCTTCCCCTCCCTTCGACCGTTTTAATCTGTTTGAGAGGTATTTTTTACAGCTTAAGCGTAAAGCTTTGTGTCACAGGCTTGCTCAGCTCATCATAATCCCGCAGCTGTACGGTAAACGTATACGTCTTGTTGCCTGCTCCGCTGCCTGCTGTTCCGCTAATCGTTCCTGTAAAACGGTCCAGTGTGAAGCCTGCGGGCAGTTGACCGCCTGTCACCGTCCAATCGTAAAACGGTACGCCTCCTTTGGCCTCCAGCTTGGCCGTGTACGTTTTGCCTTTGACGGGTGCTGGCAATTCCTTCGTCATGATTTCTGGCGCGAGGAAAGGAGTCAGGTCCTTACGCAGCGGCCAGCCTGCTTTTTCTGCTACCAGTAGCGAAAGCTTCGTGTTCATCCAACGCCGGGTCGGAAACAGATGGCGCCAGCCTCCATTTTGACCGCTCAATCTGTCGACTTCTGCAAGCTCTCCAGAGAGATGATAGCTGTCGTCCAGCGCGGCTGGTCTGTGCTGATAAGCCATAATATCCGGGTCATTGCCCGCCGCTTCCTTCAGCGCTTTGACACCCGGGAATGTGTCGCTGAATACAATCGCATGACCGAATTCATGCATGATCAGCCCATGCACATCCGTCACTTTGGACAGATTGGATTGATACCATTCTTCATCGTCCACGGATGTGAATGGAATCGCATCATCATAGAAATCCAGAATCAAACTATAGGAACGGTTCAGGTTCCCCGGGACGGTCACACCGTTACGTGTATGATAATTGCCGTTCGTGGCCGGAAAGCCCGTAGAATAAGGCCCGTTCAGCCCTCTCATGAATACCCACATGCCTTTATAGGGTTTGTCATTTGTCACCTGTATTTCATTTTGCCAATCGTCTCCTGGCAGATGGTTTACCTCCGCGTTGGCAGGAACCTCATCGAAAGGAGCCAGATCAAAGAAATAGAACCAGTCCTTTACCGCCAGCTCTGCGGCTTTTTTGGTAGCTGCATCATTGAAATAAGGCCTGATCGTATCGAATCTATAGTCAAAATGGAGGGGAACGGTGGGCTCTTTATTATCATCCTGATCCAGCACGCGAATCGGAATGGACTGAGTAGTCGTGTGACCATCATTTCCAGCAACGGACATAGACAGCGTATAGTTCTCTATTTCACCGTTTCCTCCAATCCGGTCAGGATGGATGGCTAGCCGAAAATCTTTTTCCTCCTGTGCATTGGCAAAAGTCAGCGTTTTGCTTGCACCTTGCGCCGACAACGTACTTGGCAGATCCATCATCAGCCGGGACGTGCCCTGCGCATTTAACGTAACCGTTAACGGAAAAGCAGCATCCGCTGGCGGCATCACTTTTAGCTTCACATACGGGTTGGCCAGATACCCTTGCCAATCAACTAGATCTATACCATAATCGTTCACCGTCCGACTAAAGATGTCGATGACTTTTACATCCGACTCCGCTTCGGCATAAGCCGTCTGTTGCCCAGGAATAGCTGGTGTCAAAGCCACTATGAGAGAAGCTGCCAGCGCAGTCAGCCATATTTTGGTGCATCTTTTATACGTGTTCATTCGATCCCTCCATCTCGTTTTTGGATGACTTACAAACTATGGATAGTTACCTGTAGCGCCACTGCGTTTTATAACAAAAGTAGCTCCTTGGGCGAGGAGGTCAGAACCTTGACACCGTCATCTGTGATCAGCACATCGTCCTCAATCCGAACCCCGCCGAAGCCTGGAATATATATGCCCGGTTCCACAGTAAGGACATGACCTGGTACGAGCACAGATTTACTTTCGCGGGACAGCCGTACCTGCTCATGAATTTCGAGACCAAAGCCGTGACCCAGACCGTGACCAAACTGCTCCCCATAGCCGTAAGAGGCAATCACATCCCGCCCCAGACTGTCTCCCTCCCGACCGCTTATGCCGGGGCGAAGCCCTGCAATCGTCTTCATATTTGCTTCCAGCACAATGGCATACAATTTCTCATGTTGTTCTGAGGGCTGGCCTACGAATACGGTACGCGTGATATCGGATAGATAACCACGCACATTTGCGCCAAAATCTATTGTGACAAACTCGTTCTGACCAATTTCCTTGTCACTGGCCAGTCCGTGCGGCAGCGCCGAGCGCTCACCTGAAGCGACAATGAACGCAAAACCACCCGATTCCGCACCTGCGAGCCGGAGCTGATATTCCAGTTCCGCCGCAATCCTCCGCTCTGTAACCCCAGGCTGAATATAATTCAGCACCTCCGTGAAGGCAGCATCGGTAATACGCGCAGCTTCGCTAATGGTGCGAATCTCTTCTTCGTCCTTCACATCGCGCAGCCGTTCAATGACATCCTCCGTTTGTACGTACTCCAACGAGCCCAGCGCGGCTTGTAGCTGTCCCGACTGTTGAAGTGTGACATGTCGGCTCTCCAAACCCAGTCTGTGGACACCCAATTTACTTGTGAGATCAGCCACGGTGTGGAAGATTTGCGCCTCATGCCGAATCACTGAATATTCCACTGCCTGATCTGTTGCCTGCATCATATAGCGGAAATCCGTCACTAAAAAAGCCTCTTCCTGCGTAACAAGCGCGATTCCAGCGGAGCCTGTAAATCCGGTCATATATCTTCGATTAGGCCCATGTGTAATAAGCAGTGCATCTATCCCTAGAGCCGGGAATTCCGAGCGTAACCGGGCCAGTCTGCCTGGGACACCCTGTAACGGTTTTGTCTTTTGACTCTCTTCCTCTTTCACTCGTACGCCTCCTTATTCCACATCTCTTTTCAGGGCATATGCCTTAGAACACACTCTCCCACTTGCTTTTGAACACATGTATACTCTTCTCGCTGCCGCTTTCCCGTAAGTCCTGCGCCCAATTCTCCGTCTCTTTTTCAAGCACATCAGCGCGTCCCAGCTTCCTTTTAGCCTTTAATCCCTGTCAATGTGATGCCTTCGATAAAATAGCGTTGTCCGATAAAAAATATCAGGACGATGGGAGCCAAAATCGTGCTGGAAGCCGCCATCAGGTAAGGCCAATTGGTATTGTTTAATCCCCGGAAAGTCGCCAGCCCCAGCGCTAACGTAAAATGCTTTTCGTCACTTAAGTAAATAATCGGACCCAAAAAATCGTTCCACACATCAATAAATGTAAATATTCCGATCACGATCAATGCAGGTGAAGATAAAGGAATAATGACGCGCCATAGTACAGTCAGAGGCGTACCTCCGTCCATATAAGCCGCTTCGTCCAAATCGCGTGGAATCGTCAGCATGAATTGTCGCATCAAGAAGATGTTAAACGCCCCTCCACCGAACCATGCAGGAACAATCAGCGGCAGAAATGTATTCAGCCCGCCCAGCTCACGCCACATGACGAAAGTGGGTATTAGCGTCACCGCGTAAGGCAGCATCATCGACCCGATCAGCAGGGAAAAAATCAGATTACGTCCAGGCCAGCGCAGGCGAGCAAAGGTAAACGCCGATATAATCGAGGTCAACATCACTCCTGCCAGCACACACACCTCAATCATGAACGTATTCAAAAAATACTTGCCGAACGGTACCGAAGTCAGCGCTTCCGGGTAATTGCTCCATTGAAAAGGAGAGGGTATCCACTCTGGCGGGAACACGAAAATTTGGGATGTCCCCATCAGAGAACTGCGAATGAGCCATGCAAATGGCAACAGCATTAAAACACTACCTATAATTAAAACGACATATAGTACAACACGGCTGATTGGGAATGGTTTGGAACGGGTGGCGGTAGCAGGACTTCGGGAGCGTTCAGGCTGTGGCAACGGATGTTGTGGTGTTTCTGAAGGATTGACAGAAGAAGTGACCTGATTCATGAACGTTCCCCTCCTTCATAGTGAACCCACTTTTTGGAAGTGGAAAAAATCAGAACCGTTAGCACCATGATGACGAAAAATAAGATCCAGGCCAGCGCTGAGGCGTAGCCGATTTTAGTCTCCGTAAAGGCCGTACGCCACAAGTAGAACACATAGAACAGGGTTGAATTGTTAGGTCCCCCGTTAGTCATAACATACGCCTGATTGAATACCTGAAAGGTGCTGATTAAAGACATGACCAGATTGAAAAAGATGGTCGGTGTCATCGAAGGAATGGTAATGTGAAAAAATTTATGCCACCTATTGCCGCCGTCTACCTCAGCTGCTTCATACAGATGGGTGGGAACCGACTGAAGTCCCGCCAAAAAGATAATGACCGTGTTCCCGATCCCCCAGGTGCTCATCATAATCAGCGAGGGTATTGCAGTGCTCTCGTCATAAATCCATTTGCTCCCTGGCAGTCCAACGCCCTCCAGCAGCGAATTTAACAGACCAAAATCCGGGTTGAACATCCATAGCCACAGCATCGTGTTGGCAATACTCGGCACAATGGTAGGTAAATAATAAATCGTACGGAACACCGACAAACCCTTCACCTTTTGATTTAATAACAGCGCAATGATAAAAGCTGCCGCCAAGCCTAGAGGTACGCTGCCCAGTGCATAATATGTGGTCACGAACATGGATTGGGAAAAGGTAGCATCCTCGGTCAAAATGGTTCGGTAATTGTCCAATCCGATAAAGGTCATCTGTCCACCAATCGTCCAATCGGTTAAGCTGAATACGAACGAGGCCGCGATCGGTCCAATTGTAAATATCATTAATCCGAGGATGGCAGGAAGCGCGAATAGCAGACCCCAGTTTCGCTCCATGCGCATCATTCCTGATTTTGGTCGCTTCATGGGCTGTTCTCCTTTCGCAGCTGTCCCGCCGCATTATTCATCCGGGTATACCCCTTGAAGCAATGGCTGAATGATGGGCTCCAGTTCATCCAGCGCCTGCTGCGGCGTCTTCTTGTTCGTCCAAATCAGATCCAGCCCTGGGGTCAGCTTGGAACCGATATCAGGCCAGTTGCGAAGGGTCGAAGTGGACGGCTTGATCGCATAATCTCTGGCATACTCAATGCCAGCCTTTTGAAATTCCGGTGGATGTGCGGCATTATTGGTCCATGACTGGATGGCCTGCTCATCGGTATAATATTTTTCCTCGATAGGCATCCACAGACCGGACTTGAACAAATCAACCTTTTCGGGATTATTATGGTACAAATAAAATTCGAGCGCTTCCTTCGGGTGCTTGGTGCTCTGGAAAATGACCGTGGCTCCCGCAACGATCATCGTTTTGGGCTCTTTTAGCTTCGGCAGAACGCCGATACTCCATTGCAGTTGCTTGTTGTTCGAAAAATCGAGCAGGGACCATGTCCCGTCCACCACCATGGCGACCTTTCTTGTCTGAAGCCGAATCGTATTGGACGGCATGTCCTGCTGCTGGATCAAATCAGGAGAAACATACTCCTTGAAAACCAGATCCTGCAACTTCTGAAAAACCTCCACCGACTCAGGACTGTTCAGGGTGTACTTCTTGCCTGTTTTGTCAGTCAAACCTCCACCGTTGCTCGCTAAAAGCGGCCCCCAGGAGCTGCGGTCATTGCCGAAGGCAAAGCCGTATTGCACAATATTTTTCGGATCAAATCCACTGTCTCCCGGATGCTTGCCGTTCTGATCCTTGGTCAGCTTTTTGGCAATTTTCAGAAATTCATCCCATGTCCACGCTTTTTGAGGATCAGCCGGAGGGACGGGTACCCCTGCTTCTGTAAACAACTCCTTGTTGTAAAATAACTGCATCACTTCCAATGCGGTGTAATTTCCGATAGACTTGCCAGGTTCGCTGTAGAGATAGGAGGATTTGAGCTTGTTTTTTAAATTGGGATATTCGTCATAATAGGAGGATAAATCCAGGAGTCTGCCTTCACTTGCCCATTTCATCGTGAGCGAATCGCCCAGGTAGGCGATATCAGGAAGCTGATTGGCAGCCATTAACGTGTTAATTTTCGTCGTGTAGTCACCAGGGACATGCTCGCCCTTCACCCGGATGTTCGGATGGGATGCGTTAAAGCTTTGAATCATTTTTTCCATCGCCTGCTTCTCGTCATTGCTTCCCCAGTACATGAACTTGAGTTCGACCGCATTGGGAATAGCCGGTTCGCCAGCGTTACCACTGCAAGCCGTCAGCCCTGTCAACATCGCCGTCATCACGAGAGCCATCCATGTCCGTAACCTTCGTTTCAGCAAATCAACCGGCCCCTTCCTGAACTGGTTTCTCCTTACAAGCCTATTATGCGCCGAGAGCCCAGAGCCGACCACCCAACGACTCCAGACTCTCTTTGTTTTGGTATGATTTTTTTAACAGCGCGTTTACAAAAATGTTTTACGAAACTCCGTCGGGGTCAGTCCGGTATGCTTTTTAAAGGCAATACTAAAATAGTTCGTATCTGTGAATCCCACTACCTCCGCTACCTCCGCCACCTTGCGATTCGGGTCCAGCAGCAGTTCTCGGGCTCGCTCAAAGCGAACACGCGTCTGGTAGTCGGCGAAGCTTTCACCTGTAACTTGCTTGAAACGGGCACTCAAATACTTGGGGCTCATATTCATGTACTCTGCCAGACGGTTCAGCCCGCCATCCTCCTGAAGATGCTCGCGAATCCATTCCTTGGCCTGTTGGAATTTGCGCGGAATGCCCTTCTCGCGTGATTCTCGGACATGACGACCCACCCGAACAAAATAGCGCGATACATAATCAATCATCTCGGGCCCATGCCGTAATCGGGACAGCTCCAACAACGGGTCCTGCTCCTGCATGGATGTTTGTCCTACAGATGCATCACTCTGGACGATCCGCATGACGAACAGGACGAGCTGAGTGACGATCATTTTCACCTGCTTGACAGGCAAGCCCGCCAATTGTCCTGACCATTCCTGTAAAATCGCATGTACGGCAGCATCATTGCCCGCTCGAATTTCCGTAATCATCAGCAGTTCCTTCTCCAGTAGTTGACTGCTGTTCGGCTCGGCCGCCTGAATGCTCTCATAGGGAATGATCTGGCTATAGCCCACCCACCCCCGATGCTCCGCCGCTTGCACAGCTTCCTCATACGCTTCGGGAAGTTGCTCCATCCGTTGTACGGGACGGCTAATCCCGATGGACACGCCCTGGCTCAATCGTTCCTGCACGGCCTGCCGAATCTGCTGTGCCGTCCGCTCCGCGGCCCTGCAAGATGCCGTCGCCAGCAGCACAACACGCCGATCGCGGGAAACCGCCGCACCATGCGCCTTCGCCCCGGCTGCTGCCGCAGCCTCCCCCGCCAGTCCGGCGAATACATGGCTGCTTTTATGCATGGAACCGTATGGCTTGCTAGTGTTGGCTGCTTCCTGCTGCGACGCCTCCTCCAGCTCGCAGCACAGCACAGTATAAGGCGGCCCACTCGTCTCGCCGAAAAATCCCAGCCCGTCCATCTCTCGAATGACCTCGGCTGCAGGACGCCGCTGCTGGAGCAAATCCAGCAGTAGATGCTCCCTGTACAATGGCTCCAATGAACGATGGCGGTGAATGGCTTCCTCCTCGCTTCTTCGCCATTGCGCAATGCGATCCTCAGCCCGGCTCAATGCCGCTTCAAAATCCCCGCTGGTCACCGGCTTGAGCAAATAATCGACCGCTTGAAGCGAAACTGCCTGACGAATATACGTCATAGATTCATACCCTGTCAGGAATAATAACGGGGTCTGCTGATCCTTTTCCCGAATGGTTTTTGCTACGTCCAGTCCACTCATATCCGGTAAATTAATATCCAGTAAAATCATGTCCGGTCGCTGCTCCGTATACAAACGTAATGCCGTTGCGCCGTCCTCCGCCACATCACTGACTTCCACTGACAGACTACTTTCCGCCACCATCAGCTTCAGTCCTTCCCGAATATGATATTCGTCGTCCACAATCAGCAGCCGGTACATGCCATCCTCCCCTTTCTTATTCGGTTCGAATGGGTGCCTGTAAGGTAACCGAGGTGTACTGACCCGGCTCGCTTGTCACGGACAGTCCATATTGCGGACCATAATGCCGAAGACGTTCATGCACATTGCGCAACCCAAAGCCAATAGCATTCCCCCGTTCCGCATCCAGCGACTTCCGGATATCGTTCAGACGCTCGGCTCCAATACCGCCCCCATCATCACTGACCGTCAAACGCAACATATCCCCTTCCCTTGTACCGGATAACATGATATATCCACGGTCGGTACGCCCTTTTAAGCCGTGGTAAATAGCATTTTCGACGAGTGGCTGGAGGATCAGTTTGGGTACATAAAATCCGCAAATATCCTCCTCGACCTCGCAAATCCACTCGAACGAATTCCTAAATCTGAACTGCTGCACCTTCACATAGGCGCTTACATGCTCAACTTCCTGTCCCAAACTGATTTGCTCTCGGCCATAACTTAGCGAAATGCGAAAACATTTACCAAAGGCACCGATTACCTCTGCCATATCCCGTTGCCCATTCGCCAATGCCATTCCCTTCAGTGATTCTAGCGTGTTGTACAAAAAATGCGGATTAATCTGCGCCTGAAGCGCGCGAAACTCAGCCTGCTTACGCGACAGCAATGCTTCGTAGACCTGACCGTACAGTTCATGATTTTTTTGCATCATATGAAGAAAACGCTGCCCGATCTGCCCTACCTCATCCTTAGGATTAAAAACAACGGAATTAGGAGCTTCGAAAGCTTGGGCTGAGCCTGTAGCGCTCACACTCCCATCGACCGCCATCAATCGGCTCAATTGAAGCAGGGGGCGACGAATCGTGTCACTTAACCGATAAGACAGCATCCAGCCCAGCATCAATGCAATCAAAAAAGTCCAGATGGTCCAGGCACCAATTTTCCGCGCATCCTCAAACAGCACGGACTGATCGACTTTTTGCAGCAACGTCCATTGTCCTTCATTTAACGGGCCGTAAGAGATCATCGTCTGGCGGCCGTTCCATGTTCTCCAGTCCTTCGTAAGCACAGGCCTATCCACAGCCGATTTGGCAATCTGCCGCAATAGCGCTTGGTCCGCAACACCCTGCTCCGGCAATCGGTATACAGGCTCGCCCTCCTGATCCAGCACCCACATCTGGGTATTACCGTCTGTTTCATGAAAAGCAAGCCCCCGAAACAGACTGGCCTTGTCGATTTCCAGCAGCAAAAATCCGAGGGGCGCATAATCTCCAGTCGTTTTTCGAAGCAGCTTCCCCACATAGATGCGATCCTCCGCCATCCCGCGTCCGGATTCAAACGGCGAATGAGCCATCCACATCATGGGTCGCTCAGCGAGCAGGCGGCGATAGTACACACGTGCTTCCTCTAATGTAGGAAGGCCGCCAAAACGGACCGAAACATTCCCTTGATAGAGAGAATGCTTGAGCCCGCCATTGGCGGCATATATGAGAGAGGACGTGATATACGGCTTGGTCTGGGTTTGCGTACGGACCACCATACTGAGTGTTTCATCGTTCCGTAAATATTCATAATCATCTTCCGGCTTGGTCTCTAGCGTAGACTGCACATCAGGATTGCTGAGAATGGAATTGGTCAGATCATTCAAATCGGAGAGCGTCGCATTGACGTAATTTTCACTCATTTGCCGGGACTGCATAGCCAGTGCCTCCGACTTCTCACCAAGGGAATGGGCCGCGATCCGGTAAAAGGTAAAGGTCAGTACCACCATCGGAATGACGGTGAGTACCAGCGTCAGTACAATGAATTTCCCACGGATTGTAGGAATCCCGGCGAACTTTTGACGACCCCGGCCTCCCATTCATCTGCCTCCCTTACACATAGGCTGGGAGCCATGTCCCGTGGGCTGCAATCAGGTCATCACACAGAGAAACAATATCATCCATGGACAGCTCTGCGGACGTGTGCGGGTCCAGCATAGCAGCGTGATAAATGTGCTCCTTTTTCCCGGTGATTGCAGCTTCAATCGTTAACAGCTGGGTATTAATATTCGTCCGGTTCAGCGCAGCGCATTGGGGTGGCAAATCCCCGACAAAGGTTGGCGTAACCCCGTTACGATTCACCAGACAAGGTACCTCCACACAGGCTTCCTTCGGCAGATTGGTAATTAAGCCTGTGTTCATCACATTGCCGCCAATGGCAAAAGGCTGATTCGTTTCGATCGCCTCAAATATATAAGAGGCATACTCATTTGACCGTTCATGACGCAGATCCTGATTGCCCAAAAGCTCCTCACGCATCGTTTCCCATCGTTCAATTTGACTCACACAGCGGCGCGGGTATTCATCCAAAGGAATATTGAAGCGCTCGATCAGCTCAGGATATGCCCGTTTGATAAAATACGGATGATATTCCGCATTATGCTCGGACGATTCCGTAATGTAATAGCCGAATTTTAGCATCATTTCAAAGCGCACCATATCCTGATGCTTTTCCTGCTGCTTAGCGGCGGCTCGTTTTTTAATCTCAGGATATAAATCCACACCGTCCTTGCTCACTTCGAGCAACCACGCCATATGATTGATGCCTGCGATTTTTGCCTTTACACCTTCCTGCTCCAGCCCGAGGCTTTTAAACAGTTCCGGTATACACGCCTGCACGCTATGACACAGCCCTACCGTACGGACACCTCCATGAACGTTCATCACATTCGTCAGCACAGCCATCGGATTCGTGTAGTTGAGAAACCATGCATCCGGGCACACCTCGCGCACATCTGCCGCAAAATCGAGCATCACCGGAATTGTACGTAAATTGCGGAAAATACCGCCAATACCGACCGTATCGGCAATCGTTTGGCGCAGGCCGTATTTTTTTGGAATTTCAAAATCCGTAATCGTACACGGATCATAGCCGCCTACCTGGATGGCGTTTACCACATAGGTCGCTCCGCGCAGCGCTTCCTTACGGTCAGTGTAAGAGCGAATCACACAGGTGCTCCCTGTTGTTTTTTTCAAATTGGATAAAATATTTTCCGAATCTTTCAGCCTTATGGGATCAATATCGAACAACGCCAGTTCAAAGCCCTGCAATGCAGGCGTCAACATACAATCGCCAAGCACATTTTTAGCAAATACCGTACTACCTGCACCCAGAAATGTAATCTTGCTCATACTTTTCCCCCATTCACATTTTTGTTCGCAGCTTTGCACTCCAAATGCAAGGATACCCACCGCCACTCTCCCCTTTACAGGAGGAAAGTGACGATGGGAAAGGTTACTCATAACTATGCGTTGTTGCCTCCCATTCAGGATACCTCCGCTGATTTAGCGGAGCTAACAGGCCGAGGCGGTAAGGCAGATGTTACCGAGGGTGTCGTAGTTGGTGGGGTTACTAAAGTCTCCGGGCTAACCGGAGTTACCGCTGGAGCCGCAGCCCCTCCTGCCTCAATCACGGTTACCTTCGCAATTGCCTTCAATTCTGTTCCCTCTACTTTGCCCTTCAATTCAAACGAACCTGGAGCAGCATATTGTGCAGGGTCTATATCCTCCCATTCCACAGCCGCCCATTTGGTGGAGCCTTCTCCATACGTAGCTTCCACTACGCTTGGCAGTTCCGGTTTTTCACCGACATGTGTCGTTACATTTACTTCTTTTAACGCGGTAATTTTCTCAGTTGCCGCCAGATTCTGTGCTGTACCGGAGGCCAGACCTGCCACCTCGGTTGCATTCAAAGCACGGCTGTAGATACGGAATTCATCCACCAGACCATCGAAGTACGGATCAGGGTACTGAGATTTGCCGATAAAATTATTTTTGGTCTGACCCAGACTGATAGGATTTAAGGTCAAGTTGGTATTGCGTCCCACTTCTTTTCCATCCACGTACAAAATACCTGTTGACCCCGAAAGCGTGACCGCAACATGCTTCCATACGCCTGTCGGCAGTACAGGGCCTTCAATCGTCTGCTCCTGTCCCTGCCCGTTGCCTTGGTTGGTAATGGCAAACAGCATGGTATTTCCTGCTTTAGGCGTCAGGAACATATATTCATTCGTCCCGGAGCCAAAGTCAAAAATCCGCACATAATCGCTCAGGGTGTTCGCTTTAACCCAACCGGATACGGTCAATTGCTGTGCCCGACTGACAATACCCGCCGGAAGCTGCACATAGCTGTCCTTGCCGTTCAGACTGACAGCGTTGCCTGTTTTACCCGCAGCCCATGCAGCCGTCCCCTTCACGGCAGCATCATTGCCGCTATCTGATGAATCCGCAACTACAGAACCGCTTGTTTCATCAAACTTGTAAACTGCGAGCTGTTCAAGTAACGGAGCCGCCGGTTCAGCTACCACCGTTACTTTAGCCTCCGCTGACAACTGAGAATCGCTGGCTGTCAGCTTGAACACATACGTTCCCGGCTCGGAAACGTCCACCTTCGTGCGCAGCGATGTTTTGTTACTGAATGTGACCTTCGCGTCCTGTGGTCCTTCAACCAGACTCCACTCGTTTGTCACCTTTCCTTGCGGAAGCCCATCATCCGTAGACGTACCTTTCAGAATGATCTGATCCGGCAGCTTTACCTTCGAATCTTTGCCAGCATCCACGACAGGTGCTTTGTTCGGATCAGGTGTGGTCGATGTCAGCTCTACCGTGTAAGAGGATGCTGTACCCATCTCCAATTTAAGCTTGTTGGAAGGCGCATACGCATTAAACTTCCCTTGTGATTGACCGCCTACTTTAACCAAATACGTTCCTTTTTTCAAACCGTCAAATGTAACGTACGTGGAATGGGCTTGACCCGGTGTTTGATTTTTCAGTTGGAGCCATACGTAATCCTTGGATGTTGCCAGCTTGGCTTCTGTATATTGGTCCTTTTCCAGCTCGATATACAGCTTTTCCGTGATCAGATTAATGCGCTTGAACAGGCCGTCCAGCGGCTTGATCGTATACACGTTGCCGTTTTTGCTCACCTCTGCACCGTAGCCCGTCAATCCGAAAATAGGATCAATCGCGATATCAGCACTTAACGTTTTGAGCGCACCGAACAATCCGAGATCAGCCTCACCGCTCATGCCGCGCCAGCCGTTAAAGAGCGGAACATTTTTACCGCCGCCAGTGCCGTTCGTGCCGTTATTGCCTTTTTCCGCTTGATACGTCCATGCGACCGCCCCGATGTTCTCAGGGTCCGAGCTGATTTGCCCGGAGTTAATCGCTCCCACATTGGCAATTTTAGCTGCATAAGACAACCGTTGTTGTTCCTCACGATGATTGTCCTCATGATGGCGAATCCAGTCATCCATCGCATATCCAGCAAGCGAAGTCGTGTACTGGAAGTTAAACCAGTTCTCCCCGGTAATCGTCACCGGATCGGTGTAGTAGTACCATACGGGCATATGACCGCGTGCCGCACGGGTTTTGGCATTAATTTTACTCATCATTTCCAGGGCCTTATTTTGCTCGCCCTCCGTATCTATATTCTGCTTGGCTAACGTATATACAGCCTCTTCCCCTGTATTGTCATAGCTATATTCAGAACCGTAAGGATACTTTGTATTTTTAAAATTGTTATATTTGCGATCCATTTTTTCCTTGAGATCATTCGCTTCATCATCATAGCCTTCATCATGAAGTGCCTGAATAATATCCGGTGTGGTCAGCTCGCCCATCAAACCTGTTTCCCAGTTGTACGCGACTGGCCCTTCATACAATGCTTTGAAAATGTTATAAGCCCGCAGCAAATAGGTTTCCTTTGGATGCTTGTAAGTGACAAGATCCGGGTATTCCTTGGCAATCTTGTACATGCTGAAATACGTGTTGTATACGTGCGGATAAGCATACCCTCGATAGGTCGGTGTATCGTTAGGCTCTGGCATCAAGAAATCATGAATTAAATAATCCTCATGATGTCCGTTCATCAGATTCGTCCAGATCGCTGTCTCCAAATAATCGTCTACTGCCCGCACCTCTTTGGCGACTGGAGACAGTGTGTTTTTCTCAGCCAGGAACTGTCCGTGGGTCAGACCCCAATCATCCCCCCAGCCCCAATAGCCGTTAAAAATGTTGCGTTTGGATTTGGTATGCATCATCCAATCGTCAAATACCTTGTCGCGCAGATCACCCGGTACATTCCATTGGGTTTTGTCGACCATAAATGTAGCATGCCGTTGCAGCGCTTGATCAATCGGCTCGATGGCATAGAACTGTAACACCGTTTTGTTGCCGTTGCCGTATTCTACCGTTATGAAGTTCGGGCCCAGCTTAGTAAATTTCAGTTCATAAATGTAATGTCCTCCGGCCTTGCTATCCGTCTGCGGAATAGCGGTTCCGTCTGGATAGGTTACTTTGCTGATCGCCTGCTTGGAGCGCAGGTCCACCTTCGCCTTTTGATTCGTAGGCACGATCATACCCGGTACGACTGTTGTATCCACCAAGTTTTCTTGGTACAACGTATCTTTTACATCATGCTCGTCCTTCACCGCCAGAAACTTGAAACCATAGTTTTTGCTTTGACCGGGATTCAGGATTAGGCTTGTATTGGGCAAATACCCCCGGTTGGTGGACTTGATGACATTGGAATGAATATAAAATACATTGAGTCCTTCCAGCCATTTGCCTTCGTTAGCCGGGTTCCACGCCCATTTACTGCCCGGATGCTCCTCATCCCGCCAGTGATCCTGATACTCAAAGCCCGCACCCGTTGTGGAATCAGGAATCAGCAGCAGGGAAGAACCAATGCCGCTGGGACGCCCAGCTGTGATGTAGGAGCTGTTATTGCCGACAAAGGAATGCGTCACCACTCTAGTTTCGTAGATCGCATCACCATTGGTCCACTGCTCATTAAAAGGCAGAGGCAAACCGAAATCGCCAATCTCCAATTTTTTCCCACTTGTATTCTGCACCTGTATATTCCACAACACCGAACCATTCGACTCTGCCGAATACGTTTCGATGACTTTAAAATTGCGTATGCCTTCTGCATGAGTAGAATTCTCGTACGTGACAGTGACACGGTTCCCACTGGTTGTGATCTTACGTGCATCTGCCGACTTGTTCGTCCATGCCTTCGTCCAGCTGCCTCCATCCAATCGGTACGTGAACATCAGCTCTCCTAGCCACTGATGATCTGCGGTGTTCTGTTCAGGTGTTACCGTTGCGTTCATGACATACTCTGTCGGGAAAGCATCTCCCTTGATACGTATGGATGAAATTTCGCCATGCTCGCCTGTCTGAATCGTCAGCTTGTCATTGGATAGTTCATGGGCCTCTGCCGTATGCGTCCCAAACAACACAGACGCTGTGGTTAAAAACAAAAATGCCGCCAATATTCCCTTAAATTTCATCAACACGGCCTCCTTTTGGATCTCGGGGTCCTGATTTGTTTGCCAATCACCTGAATTCTCTTCATTTCGCCGCAACCTCCTTGGAAATGTAAGCGCTACAACTCTATTGTACAAATCCTTGTCCATTGGTAAAATCAACATTTCCAACCGATTTATATAGGATTTCAACCTAATAGAGGGATACTGTTAGATCGGCAATCAACCAAGCTACGACAGATTTATCTGAATTAAGATTACAGAGGATGGAGAGAAAGAAATTTAGATAGAGAGCAAGGAGGCATTTTTAGATATATCGGGGTGTGATCAGATTATACAAACGGACACCGTGAAATTGAGAAATTTATTTTGAGTTGCTGTAGTGGGGAATCGTTACGTTGGGTTTTCCAGATGCGAAGGTATTTATTTAATAGATTCGCTCCTAAGGTAGAATTTGGAGTCTGCGTATGTAAAGAATTTCTGGGATAGGGTATGGGGTATTTGCTGCTTAGTGATTATTTTCAGACATTTGATCCTCCCCGTGCCGTCATTCTTTAAAGTTCGATTATAGTCCATATTTATCTGTTAAATAGGTGGTAGTGAGAGGATTAGGAAAACATTTGGCACGAACGGGATAACGATCGCTTTGTCATCTGGTGCATAATAAAGATGTGAAGTGGGTGTCTGTTATGAATATGAATTGTAGTTGATTTACACATAATAATTAAAAATACTGGAGGATTTTATATGCAAAAAGTAACTTTGAACAATGGGGTTGAGATGCCTATACTCGGTTTTGGTGTTTATCAGATCCAAGATGCAAATGAATGTGAACAAAGCGTTTATGGCGCTATTATGGCAGGCTATCGGCTGATAGATACCGCTGCCTCTTATTTAAATGAAGAAGCAGTTGGCAGAGCGATCAAACGTAGTGGCGTGACAAGAGAGGAGTTATTTATCACTACGAAACTTTGGGTTCAGGATACGGGTTATGAGCGTACAAAAAAGGCATTTGAAAAATCACTGGATAGATTGCAATTGGATTATTTGGATTTGTATTTAATTCACCAGCCATATGGAGATGTGTTTGGTTCTTGGCGCGCTATGGAGGAATTGTACCGTGAAGGAAAGGTCCGTGCAATCGGCGTTAGTAACTTCCATGAGGATCGCCTGATCGATTTGATTATTCATAATGAAGTAGTTCCTGCCGTAAACCAGGTTGAAACGCACCCATTCAACCAGCAAATTGAAAATGCAAAATTCATGAAAGAGAATAATGTTCAGATCGAATCCTGGGCGCCTTTTGCTGAAGGAAAAAATAACTTGTTCCAGCATGAAATATTGGTATCCATAGCTGAAAAGTATAATAAATCTGTTGCTCAGGTGGTTTTACGCTGGTTGACACAAAGAGAAGTTGTTGTGATTCCAAAGTCTGTTCGTAAAGAAAGAATTATCGAAAACTTCAATATCTTTGACTTTGAGTTAAGCCAGGAGGATATGGAGTCGATTACTACGTTAGATACGAAACAGAGCCTGTTCTTTTCACATCGCGATCCTGACATGGTGAAATGGATCGGTACCCGTAAACTCGATATCTAACCATCTTTTAAAAGATCACCCGTAGGTTTTGATTACGCCAAAAGAACCAACAATTAAAAGTATGGAGTAGATGCCCTAAGGATATCTACTCCTCTTTTTCGTTTGCGGCATCAATGTATTTATTAAGCTAATTTGCTCGTTAATTGAGAAACGACAGCCACTTTATCGTCTGCCGTCTCCTCGTGGTTATTGAACTATCGTTGATATTGGCATTATTATCGAAAAATACTGCATTTCTTTCCCTCTATGCAACCTGCGTAATAACAAGGTGCGCGGAAACTGGTCTTGTTCCTCCAGCTAATGGAGTGATCGTGAGTGCCGCCGCATTGCCAGCAGGGTTTCGCACTGTGAGTACTGAATTAATGACCGTTGTTTGCACAAGAGCCATTCCTACTATTTGAGAAGTACCTGTTGCACGCCCGACCACCGTATAAGCCAGATCAGCGCCGTTGAGTGTTAAAATGAGTTGACCCGGTTCGTTTACACCTACCTGAAACAAAACCTGATAAGTGCCAATTGTAGCCAAGTTAAAAGAGCTCGCATTTATACGGGTAATTGCAGTCCCACTGATTGGACCATCTTGCGGAAAACTTACGTCTGTATCGGGAGCAACAGTTGCTGCATTATCAGGAGGCATCAAGGCAAAGAAATCTGCAAAGCCTAATACTCCACCTGCCGGCCCTGCGGGTCCCGCTGGACCTGTTGCTCCTGCTGCTCCTACTGGTCCCGCTGCTCCTACTGGTCCCGCTGGTCCTACCGGTCCTGCTGGTCCTGCTGCTCCTGCTGGTCCTGCTGGTCCTACTGCTCCTGCTGGTCCTGCTGGTCCTGCTGGTCCTGCTGGTCCTACTGCTCCTGCTGGTCCTGCGGGTCCTGCGGGTCCTGTTGCTCCTGTTGGTCCTGCCAATCCAGCTGCACCAATTGCTCCTGCAATCCCTGCAAGTCCTTGGGGGCCAAGCGCCCCAAGTGCTCCTGCAATCCCTGCCAATCCTTGGGGGCCAAGTGCTCCTGCAAGTCCCTCGGGGCCAAGTGCGCCTATCGCTCCTGCAATCCCTGCCAATCCTTGGGGGCCAAGTGCTCCTGCAAGTCCCTCGGGACCAAGTGCGCCTATCGCTCCTGCGAGCCCTGCCAATCCTTGGGGGCCAAGTGCTCCTGCAAGTCCTTCGGGACCAAGTGCGCCTATCGCTCCTGCAATCCCTGCCAATCCTTGGGGGCCAAGTGCTCCTACAAGTCCTTGAGGTCCAGCTTCTGCAATTGCTCCCGCAAGTCCTTGAAGTAATTGCTGACCTTTAGGTGGAGGACACGGTACCCGCACTATTTTTTTAATAACTAGAAGACGTCGTTTCTTTTTTTTCCTTTTGGATGGCAAACAATTGCGGTTTTCTTTTTGCACGATTTTTTTTTATCCAGAAAACTCAACAGTTTCTTTTTTCTTTTCTTTTGGATGGCAAACAATTGTAGTTTTCTTTTTGCACGTTTTTTTTTATCCGGACAACTCAACAACGACACCTCCCTATAAATATGGTTCAGTGTACGTGAGTTGTTTATTTTAGGCATGGACGAATAGCCGGTTATTCGCTAGACTAAAATCCATTTTTAGAATATTGGGTGTTTAGTAGGGTGATGTTATACCACAAACCACAACAATCTTTCAGTATAATTACATAATTTAAATCGTCCTTCACTGCGGAACCAAAATCACATTTGGTTCTTTTTTTGTACCTCACAGTGGCAGTGTGCTCCCTGTTCTAAATTCAAGTATCGTTCCCGTTAATTGAATCATTTCTGTGATAATACAACAGAGCGTTCGACTCCGTAATATTTTTCTCCTAGGCTCACTATCCTGAAACCAATCCTGCTCACCTCTTGATCCACCTTGTAGATTCTTCTGGTAAGCGCCTGGTCATCATCGGTCCATGATATTTGGAGCTGTTCGCGGGTTTTTGAGTGCAGGCAGTAGAATACCATCGATTAGCGCTGTGAAGAAAGGCTTGTCGAACGGTTTGCGCTGGATGAGTCCGCGAAAAGAAGCCATTGAAGTAATGACCTGGCAAGCCATCTCAATGTCCGCGTGAGCAGGAATTTCACCGCGGACGACGGCTCGGTTCATAAGCTCGCGGTTTACAACAACCCATGGCTCGAAAATCCCGGCTGTTCCTGCTTCGGCAAATTCCGGATGCTGCAAAAAGGAGCCTAGGCCCGCTAGGACTCGAAATTTGCGTTCTTCTTCCGCTATCGATTGCGGTTTCAAAAGCACGAGGAGATCTTCGCGTAAGGTTCCTGTATCAGGCAAGCTTTCGAGCTCAAGATGATTTCGATTCATCCATGCCAAGGCGTCTCGGACTAACTCCGCCTTGGAAGACCAGCGGCGGTAAACCGTCGCCTTCCCAGCCTTTGCGCGAGCCGCGACCATGTCCATTGTCATACCATCGAAACTCGTATCGGCGAGGATGTCGATTGCCGCCTCGAGGATTTTATCATCCCGCGTGTGATCTCTCTTGCGTCCCAATGTTTTCGCAGGCTTTTTTGCCACGACCTCAGTTAATTCGCCCCTCTCAGACATTTCCTTTTTTATTTTACTCATAAACTTAGCTCCTTTTAAAATATATATTCAGAAACTCATTAGTTCCGGAACTTTACAGTTTCGTTTTTGTGTGATTTAATATCATTATCCCACATCCAACGGGAAATATATAGATGGTGCCCCATACCAAAAAGGAGATTACGATCATGCAAGACAAACCCGTAGCCTTGATCACCGGTGCCAATAAAGGAATAGGTTTACAGATTGCGAAGGATCTAGCGGAACACGGCTTCACCGTGCTCGTTGGATCACGCAGCCTCGAGAATGGAGAAACTGCCTCCAAAAGCATCGGTTCGGATGCGCACGCTCTCCAGCTCGACGTTACCGATCAGGACTCCATTGTTGCTGCAGCAGAGTGTATTCGGAACGAATTTGGTCGTCTCGATGTACTTGTGAACAATGCGGGCATATCACACGCAGGTAAACCGGACGATCCGTTTCCGAGCAGTGGCGCGACGAGCGGTCTTTTGACCGTTGCTTCGCTCGAAGACATTCGTTCGGTTTATGAAACTAATGTTTTTGGTGTCATTGCAGTCACCCAGGCCATGTTGCCACTTTTACGTGAGGCTCCGGCAGCACGCATCGTCAACATGGGCAGCACCGGCGGCTCCCTTAGCTGGAACTCCATTCCGGAAAACTCACATCGTGCGATGTTTGGGGCCTATTCGGCATCAAAATCGGCTGTTCATGCGGTGACACTTGCCTTTGCCTTTGCGCTTGAATCGACAAACATCAAGGTCAATGCGGCCTGTCCAGGTTTTACATCGACTGCGCTCAATAATTTTGCTGGCACTCGTAGTGTTGAACAAGGGGCGCGTGAAGCGGTCCGGCTTGCGATGATTGGTGCGGACGGTCCAACAGGAACGTTCTCAGATGAGGATGGACCCATCGCGTGGTAATTATAATTTATACAATAATGGTTAGTAGCTTAAGGGGGATTTCATGATGCGTGTTTTCGTAACAGGAGCAACAGGTTACATCGGTTCCGCTGTCGTCCGTGAACTCATTGATGCGGGTCATCAGGTCGTCGGTCTTGTGCGCTCAGACAATAGCGCTGCGAAACTAAAAGAGGCCGGGGCCGAAGTACACCGCGGTGACATTGACGATCTCGACAGCCTTCGTAGTGGCGCGGCTGCTGCGGATGGCATTATTCATCTGGCATTCAATCACGACTTCTCGAACTTCGCCAGGGCGCTCACAGCAGATCTGCACGCCGTCGAAGCGATGGGGGCGGCGCTGGAAGGGTCCGGGAAGCCGTTCGTGATCACCACGCACGCCAATGGAGTGGCAGCAGAAAACGTAATATTATTGCTGGCTGAGCGCGGAGTGCGGACATCGATCGTAGAGCTTTGTCCTTCGGTACACGGTGAGGGTGACACAGGATTTGTGCCGAGACTGATCAACATTGCCAAAACGAAGGGCTTCTCAGCCTATGTAGAAGAGGGGACCAACCGCTGGCCGGCTGTGCACCGCCTTGACGCCGCACATCTATACCGCCTTGCGTTAGAAAAGGCACCCGCCGGTTCACGACTAAATGGGGTCGCAGATGAAGGCGTTCCATTTCGCGACATCGCAAGTGTTATCGGTAAACACCTGAACGTGCCTATAGTCAGCATTTCACGTGAAGAAGCAGACACCCACTTCGGCTTCCTCAGCACACTTGCAGCGCTCGATATCCCGAGATCAAGCGTTGCAACTCAGGAACTTCTGGGATGGCGGCCTGTGCAACCTGCACTGATCCACGACCTCGAACAGTCTCACTACTTCAACAACTGATTGGAGACGAGACCGAGAATCGATCATGGGCCGCTTAATAAAGCACTTGAGAAAAGCGAAGCAAGACATGGACTAACAACAACATGTATGAAATAGAAGGTTGGATATTAAAACAAGATCAACACGAGTGCATACCACACTAAGTGTTGTTATCTTCATTCGCAGCAAACTATTCTGGCTAATCGTATTGTTAGGTCACTTCCCACAAGAAAATTTTTCATCTTCACTTATGGCATGGTTCACCGCGTTGGCTGAAGGGGCAAGTTTTCAAAAAATAATCTCCTTATCAGAGACTACCCGCGATCTTCCTGTTTGTAATCATACGATAAGCGGTAGCTTTTCATCATTCTTTCAAAAAGGGCCATCCTTTTGCGGGATAGCCCTTGCTTTAATTTCACATTTTTTTGCAAAGAGAATAAGGGGCTGGATTCCTCCATTTGCGCTTTTGCTTACTTTAATATTGTCCTTTAATTACAAAAAACGAACCCCGAATTGTTCCAGCTAGTTTAGACTTCTGCCTAGCAAACTTAAACTTCCCTTCTAGCTCCTTTGGTACCTCCATCCCCTCAGAAAGCTTAAAACCAACGGCCCGCTTCTTAGGGTCATCCACCGTATACATGACGTTGATTGCAAGACCATCCTCATAAAAAACGTAGGTAAATTGGATATTTTCCATTTGAAAACGCGACGTTTCTAAAGGTTTAGCCGCAAACGCAATATCACGTTCTTCTCTCAAAATTCGGTTCACATATTCAAGGCTCTCCTGGCTTTCGCTAGCTGGTACAACCGTAAACTCATGCTTGTATTTGTTCATAAAATAACGGGCTTCATTGGCACGTAAACCAGCAAGCGCTTCTGCTACAGGTGAAGACTCTAAACCAACCGTAGATACATCTTTAAAATCAACGAGATACGACATTTCCATTCCTCCTCTTCTCTCTTTACGCCCTAACAGCTTCCGCATTTCACCAAAATCGATTTTATTTTTCAAGTTGTTGTAGAAACACACTTATAGCCAGACTTCAAAATAATTCTCAATTCTCTTATCTACCACATAGTATACCAAAATTGGTTCAAGAGAAGATTTTCAATGGCGAATTTGTTAGTTTGTTAAATAGTGTTCACATAGACTGGTATTCACAAACACCGCTTTAAATATTCGACCAGCGAGATAATACGATGCTGCCTATAGTTCCTCTAGGTCGGGAAATTAAGGACTCAGAGTATGTCCTAACAAAAAACTCTCGGCCTGTGCCCTCTACTCCATTAAGGAGGTTCAGATTCACAAGCCAAGACATTTTCATTCATGATGGTGGCCGTTAGGCCATGTTTGTTTGGGAAAGACCCTCTGCATGGAAGGGGGCGTACCCGCATATGTAAACCAAATAAGTACGATACCTATCTATCATGAAAATATAGAGGCACGGTTCAAGAATTATATCGTGCCTGTAATTGCGCTAAACTTTGTAACGGTTATACACGAGCGTCAAATGAAAAAAAAACGCCGGCGACGACAAGTTGTTGCGGCAGATGATCGCGGCTATGGACGAAGGCTTTCGCGTGTTAGAGGCCTTACGGTATCCACTAACGCCGGCCGCGCAAGCTTCACTAATCCGCAAACGACCGGCGTTGATGCGCCTTTTTATAAAAATTTATCATAGGATGCCGATCCGCCGGCTGGTTGACGGATTCGTAGGGGAAATCGTAGCTTTGAGCCGCGTGTTTCACCTTTGGAAGGAACGGTCCCGGGTCCCTACACCCAACTGGGACGAGCTGGAAAAGCGTTTTGAAGCCAAGGTCAACCGTTCATAACTTTTACCCGAGGAGTAATCAACCGAAGATGATTCTATTTCTACAAAGAAGACTTTGATCATTATAAAACAAGGGGCGTTCAGTTGCTTGAATCTCCGAAACTTAACGCGACAGCATGACGCGTTTACCGGTCTATATATTCAAATTAAGCTGCAGTCCAAACCGCATTGGATCAGATGTCTCCTGAATACAAGGGTGTTTATCGGGGATCTTCATTCTGCGGTGTCGTTGAAAACCTTATTGGAGTTCCCCACCTCTGATGCCGTTCTGAAAGCCGGTGTCTGATAAAAATATAGTATTAGACTGAATTGAATATAGTAATAGCGGCAGCCTTGGACTAAAAAAGGAGAAAGTCCTAGACTACCGCTGTTCTTTATTTAACTAACGTTCCTCGTTAGTTGAATAAGCACGCTTTCTTTTATTACACAATATCTTCGTACTGTTCAGTATTTCTATCATTCATCTTTTACTTTTATAATGAGAAGTGTTAGACTAATATAGGTTTTATATACTTATTACCGATTACTAAGATGTGTAATCAATGAAAGGATTTGATGAATGTGGAATCGACTAATTTCAAAGTTATACCTGAAAAACTTAAAGGTAGGACGATTGAAGATGTCGCCATCACTACTAATGCTGTGGTTATTAAATTTACTGATGGTACTTATTTAGATATCTATCTCGATGAGGCTGCACAAACATTAAAGACATCAACAAACAAGCTGGATAGTTAACTCAACACTTTACACTTAGCTATCATTTTCCCAGCTTCCTCCTTCACAGTTTGCGTCAAATGCGACATAAAACCTCCACTTATCTTGTTCAACTAAACTGCCCGTTAGCTCAATGAAAAAAAAGCAGCCCCTCATGAACTGCCCTACTGCTACTCACTTCAACAATAGGATGAGTTCATTCAAAGGCTACCTCATTTACCAAGTAATCCAACCACTCGTTCGTTTGTAACTGTGTAGGAGTTCGTATTCTTCACTACGCATCAGTCGTTTCATTTTTGTTCTATACAGACGATAATCATCTTTTCTTGCTATTTTACATTCTTTGTTGTAATGAACACTCTTGATTCCTTTACGGAAATCCTTAAGCTTCTCTTTTCTTGGATCTTTGGGCTTATTATTGATCTCCAGACTTTGCTGTTTCTCATCTTCCCAGAATTGAATCTCTTCCCGTGTAAACATCTTCATCCCCGTTGTGCCGGGTTAGATTTTGGCATTTGAAGCCATGACCTTAGACACAACTAATAGAAGAAGATCTTCGGATTGAACATTAGCTCACCTCTGATTTTATTCTCCCTTATTTTAACATATTTATAACTATCCTGCCCGTTAGTTTAATAAAAAGAGCAGACTTGAAGCGCCTGCTCAACATTGTGTGTTATTTAACTATCGTTCCTCGTTAGTTTTACGCCCTATCCATAGAAAGCTTCGTGTGTACCTGTCATATCTGGCATCGTGATATCCATGGTCACCAGGTCCAGTTGCTTCTCAGACGAAGATGACTCCGGTCAGTGCTTCGCTCAAAGCCCATTAACCGATAGTTAAGCAGATTGAAACTCTGGATCTGGAGCGGTTGCTTCTCTCGCCGATACCAGAGTTAGGTTGCGGGGTGCTGGAGGCGGGGTAATTTCCGATGAAATTTTCTGTCTGCATGCTGATATTGCCTTCAAGAATTGAACTACGAGCTGAAACTTAAGTATATGGAGGAGATTGGCTTGGAGTTTCTACTGCTTGTGATGTCGATAGAAATAGTTTAAAAGTAAAAAAGGAGAGATGGCATAAAAATAAGCCATCTCTCCTTTTTCATTTATATAAAGCGGGTAATGGGAATCGGACCCACGCTACCAGCTTGGAAGGCTGAGTTTTACCATTGAGCTACATCCCGAAAAAGATGCCGGTGAGAGGACTCGAACCTCCACGGTTTCCCTCACGATTTTGAGTCGCGCGCGTCTGCCAATTCCGCCAC
>NZ_JANAVN010000048.1:0-458 GCF_024213565.1 Paenibacillus sp. Lou8.1 | reverse complement strand
AACTTCTCGGCCGTCAGGTCCGCACGATTCAGGTAGCCTCGTGCCACCCCGGCACCGCCAATGCACAGCTCGCCCAGCACGCCGATCGGCACCGGATTCAGCTGGCTGTCCACGATGTAAAAGCGTGCGTTCAGCCATGCCTGACCAATCGGCACACTGCCGCTGCTTGGCAGCTTCGACAGCTCTTCGTCGTAGAAGCTGGAGTCAATCGCTGCTTCCGTGACGCCATAACTGTTCATAATGCGGATATCCGCGCCAAACCGTTCTTGCAGCACCCGGTAGTCTGTCACGCTGCAGCTGTCCGAGCTGGTGATCAGCAGTTCCAGACTGTTCATGTCCAGTCCCTGTTCATGTACATGCTGCATGAACGGTACAATTAATGCCGGTGTGGATTCGAACACCGTAATCTGATAGTCGTGAATCCAGCCGTACAGACGGCTTGGGTCAATCCGGTCGTC